>NZ_JBHVPZ010000017.1:141140-211456 GCF_042887135.1 Kitasatospora sp. NPDC057965 | reverse complement strand
GACCAGGTCGTCCAGCGCCTCGTCCGAGCGGCCGGCGACCACCGAACCGATCGGCACGTCGGTACCGGCGCCGAGCCGGGTGAGCAGCGCGGCCAGCCCGGCCTGCAGGGTCATGAACATCGTCACCCGGTGCTCGCGGGCCAACGCGACGAGGTCGCGGTGCAGTTCGGCGCCGAGCGGCAGCACGACGCGGTCGCCGCGGTGGCCGGTGTCGGCGCGCCGGGGGCGGTCGACGGGCAGCGACAGCTCCTCCGGCAGGCCGTCCAGGGTCTTGCGCCAGAAGGCGAGTTGACGGGCGGCCGGGCTCTGCGGATCGGCCTCGTCGCCGAGCAGCTCGCGCTGCCAGAGCGCGTAGTCGGCGTACTGGACGGGCAGTTCGCGCCACTCGGGGGCGGTGCCGTCGCGGCGGGCGGCGTAGGCGGCGGCGAGGTCGCGCAGCAGCGGCTCCATCGACCAGCCGTCGCCGGCGATGTGGTGCAGGACGAGGACCAGCAGCTGCTCCCCGGTGCCCTCACCCGCCGGGAGGAGGTGGGCGCGGATCGGCAGGTCGGCGGCGAGGTCGAAGGGGACGGCCGCGCAGGCGGCGACCGCGGCGGCGGGGTCGGCCGGGGCCGTCGTGCGGTGGTCGAGCGGGACGCGGGCCTGCTCGGCCGGGACGATCCGCTGGTGGGGCTCGCCGTCCTGCCCGGTGATCACGGTGCGCAGGCTCTCGTGCCGGGCGACCAGGTCGCCGAGGGCGGCCTCCAGCACGGCGGGGTCGAGCGGGCCGCCGAGACGCAGGGCGAGCGGCAGGTTGTAGAGGGCGCTGGGGCCCTCCATCCGGTCGATCAGCCAGAGCCGCCGCTGGGCGAAGGACAGCGGCAGCCGCTCGGGGCGCGGGCCGGCGGTGAGGGCGAGCCGGGCCTCGGCACCGCCGTCCAGCCGCTGGGCGAGGCCGGCGACGGTCGGCGCCTCGAAGACGTCCCGGATGCCGAGTTCGGTGCCCAGCACCGAGCGGACCCGGCCGGCCAGCTTCATGGCGAGCAGCGAGTGGCCGCCGAGGGCGAAGAAGTCGTCGTCGATGGAGACCCGGTCGAGGCCGAGGACTTCGCCGAGCAGTCCGCAGAGCAGTTCCTCGCGGGCCGTGCGGGCTGCCCGGCCACCGGCGAAGAGCGTGAAGTCGGGGGCGGGCAGGGCGCGCCGGTCGACCTTGCCGCTGCCGGTCAGCGGCAGCGCCGGGAGCGGGACGACGGCGGCCGGGAGCATGTAGCCGGGCAGCGTCTCGGCGGCGAACCTGCGCAGTTCCAAGGCGAGTTCGGGGCTCGGTTCGACGGCAGTGGCGCAGTGGGCGACCAGTCGGCGGTCTCCGTCGGCGCTCTCGTGCAGGGTGACCACGGCCTGCCGGACGGCCTCGTGGCGGGCCAGTACCTGCTCGATCTCGCCGAGTTCGATCCGGAAGCCGCGGACCTTGACCTGGTGGTCGGTGCGGCCGAGGTAGTCGATGCCGCCGTCGCGGGTGCGCCGGACCAGGTCGCCGGTGCGGTACATGCGCTCGCCGGGCGTGAAGGGGTCGGCGACGAAGCGCTCGGCGGTCAGCGCCGGGCGGCCGAGGTAGCCGCGGGCCAGGCTGTGGCCGGCGAGGTACAGCTCGCCGGGGACGCCGGCCGGGACCGGGGTCAGGCGCTCGTCGAGCACATAGGCGCGGGTGCCGAGCACGGTGTGGCCCATCGAGGGGCGCTCGGAGCCGGCGTACGACTGGAGCAGGGTGTCGACGGTGGCCTCGGTGGGGCCGTAGAGGTTGTGGCCGGTGGTGTGCGGGGCGGCCTCGCGCAGCCTGGTCCACAGCGCCCGGCCGATCGGCTCGCCGCCGAGCAGGACCACCCTGGGCGCCGTTCCCGCGCGGGATGCGTCGTCCAACAGGCCTTCGGCGATGAGCTGTTCGGCGTAACTGGGGGTGAGGTTGAGGGCGTCGATGCCGGTGCCGCGCAGGTGCCGGACGAGGGCGGCCGGGTCGCGGCGCAACTCGTCGCCGATCAGGTGGAGTTCATGGCCGGCGACCATCCAGAGCAGACTGTTCCAGGAGGCGTCGAAGCAGAGCGAGGCGGTCAGCGCGGCGCGCAGCCGGCCGTGGACGCGCTCGGGCTCGCCGAAGGTCTCCGCCCGGTGGGCGGCCAGTAGGCCGGCGATCGAACCGTGGCTCACCAGCACACCCTTGGGGCGGCCGGTGGAGCCGGAGGTGTAGATCACGTAGGCGGCGTGGGCCGGGTCGATCCGAACGGCCGGTGCCTCGGCGGGCAGCCCGGCCCAGGCGGCGGGCTCGGCGGGCAGCACGGTCAGGCCGTCCAGCACCTCGGGCAGCGGCCAGCCGGCGGTGCTGAGCACGGCGGCCGGTCGGGCGTCGGCCAGCATGTGGGCGGTGCGCTCCAGCGGGTACTCGGCGTCCAGCGGCAGGAAGGCGGCGCCGGCCTTGAGCACGGCGAGCTGGGAGACCACCGTCTCCACCGAGCGGGGCAGCGCGAGCGCGACCACCGACTCGGGGCCGATGCCGGCGGCCAGCAGGCCGTGGGCGAGCCGGTTGGCGCGGGCGTCCAGTTCGGCGTAGCTGAGCCGCAGCTCGCCGTGGACCAGGGCGGTGAGCTCCGGGCCGGCCGCGACCCGCTCGGCGAAAGCGGCCGGGACGAGCGGCAGGTTCTCGGGCAACGGGCGGTGGCCGCTCAGGAGTTGGTCGCGCTCGTGCCGGTCCAGCAGGTCCGCCCGGCCGATCGGCTCGTCCGGCCGCGCCACCACGGCGGCCAGCAGGCGGCCGAAGCGGACGGCGATCGCCTGCGCGGTCTCCCGGTCGAACAGGTCGGTGGCGTAGTCGAGCGCGCAGTCCATGCCGGCGGGCGCGCCGTCGGGGCCGAGGAACTCCTCCAGGGTGACGTTCAGGTCGAACTTGGCGACCCCGGTGTCCGAGGGCAGCGCCTCGACGCCCAGGCCGGGCAGGGTCAACTCGCCCTCGCCGTTGGACTGGAGGACCAGCGCGACCTGGAAGAGCGGGTGGCGGGCCAGTGAGCGGGCCGGGTTCAGCTCCTCGACCAGCCGCTCGAACGGCACGTCCTGGTGGGCGTAGGCGCCGAGGCCGGTCTCCCGCACCCGGCCCAGGAGTTCGGCGAAGGAGGGGTCGCCCGAGGTGTCGGTGCGCAGTACCAGGGTGTTGACGAAGAAGCCGACCAGGTCGTCCAGCGCCTCGTCCGAGCGGCCGGCGACCACCGAACCGATCGGCACGTCGGTACCGGCGCCGAGCCGGGTGAGCAGCGCGGCCAACGCGGCCTGGCAGGTCATGAAGAGGGTGACCCGGTGCTCGCGGGAGAGCGCGACCAGCGAGCGGTGCAGCTCGGCGTCGATCGGCAGGGCGACGCGCTCGCCACGGTGGCCCGCCCGGGCGCCGCGCGGGCGGTCGGCGGGCAGCGCGATCTCCTCCGGGAGGTCGGCCAGGGTGTCGCGCCAGTAGCCGAGTTGGCGGGAGAGCAGGCTCTGCGGGTCGGCCTCGTCGCCGAGCAGCTCGCGCTGCCAGAGCGCGTAATCGGCGTACTGGACGGCGAGCGGGGCGCGCACCGGCCGCTCGCCGCCGAGGCGCAGGGTGTAGGCCTCGGCGAGGTCGCGCAGCAGCGGGCCCATCGACCAGCCGTCGCCGGCGATGTGGTGCAGCGCGAGGACCAGGACGTGCTCGTGCTCGGCGACCCGGAGCAAGGTGGCCCGCACCGGCGGCTCGGCGGCCAGGTCGAACGGGCGGCGGGCCGCGCGGTCGACCTCGTCCTCGACGGACTCCGGCGCGCAGTCGAGGAGTTCGACCGGGACGGCGGCCTCGGCGAGGATGTGCTGGTAGGGCTCGCCGTCGTGCTCGGCGATGACGGTGCGCAGGCTCTCGTGCCGGGCGGCGAGGTCGGCCAGCGCGGCGGCGAGCGCGGCGTGGTCGAGTTCACCGGTCAGGCGCAGCGCGAGCGGCATGTTGTAGAGGGCGCTGGGCCCCTCCATCCGGTCGATCAGCCAGAGCCGCCGCTGGGCGGAGGAGAGCGGCAGCCGCTCGGGGCGGCGGGCCGCGACGAGGGCGGGCCGGGCCGCGGCGCCGTCCAGGCGTTCGGCGAGGCCGGCGACGGTCGGCGCCTCGAAGACGTCCCGGATGCCGAGTTCGGCGCCGAGGGTGGCGCGGACCCGGCTGAGCAGCCTGGTGGCGAGCAGCGAGTGGCCGCCGAGGGCGAAGAAGTCGTCGTCGACGGTGACGGCGCCGGTCAGGCCGAGGACATCGGCGAACAGGCCGCAGAGGATCTCCTCGCGGGGTGTGCGGGGGGCCCGGCCGCCGGTGCTCGCGGTGAAGTCGGGGGCGGGCAGGGCGGCCCGGTCGAGCTTGCCGTTGACGTTGAGCGGCAGCGCCTCCAGGGTGACGAAGGCGGCCGGGACCATGTAGTCGGGCAGCGCGGCGGCCGCGTGGGCGCGCAGCTCGGCCGGGTCGGCGTCGGGGTCGGTGGCCAGGTAGGCGACCAGCCGGGTGCCGGCCGTGTCGTCCCGGTGCGGCAGCACGGCGGCCTGCCGCACGGCGGGGTGGGCGGCCAGGACGGCCTCGATCTCGCCGGGTTCGATCCGGAAGCCGCGCACCTTGACCTGGTGGTCGGTGCGGCCGAGGAACTCCACCGAGCCGTCGGGGCGGCGGCGGGCGAGGTCGCCGGTGCGGTACATCCGGGCACCGTCCGCGGACGGGTCGGCGACGAAGCGCTCGGCGGTCAGCGCCGGGCGGCCGAGGTAGCCGCGGGCCAGGCCGGCGCCGCTCAGGTACAGCTCTCCGGGGACCCCGGCGGGCACCGGGCGCAGCCGCGCGTCCAGCAGGTGGGCGCGCAGGTTGGGCAGCGGGCGGCCGATCAGCGGGCGGGGCACCGTGCCGTCGAGGCGGTGGTACAGGGCGTCGACGGTGCACTCGGTGGGTCCGTACATGTTGAGCACGACGGTGCCGGGCGCGGCGTCCAGCGCGGTCCACAGCTGCGGGCCGAGGGCCTCGCCGCCGACCATCAGCAGGGCGGGCGGGCAGGTGTCGAGCAGGCCCTCCTCGATCAGCCGCTCGGCGTGGCCGGGGGTGACGTCGAGCACGTCGGCACCGGTGCGGGCGAGGTGGTGCACCAGCGCGGCGGTGTCGCGGCGCAGTTCGTCGCCGACGAGGTGGAGCTGATGGCCGGCGACCATCCAGAGGAGGGACTCCAGGGCCGTGTCGAACGACAGCGAGCCGGTCTGGGCGAAGGTGAACCGCCGGCCGGGGTGGGCCTGTTCGGCGGCGGCGACGGTGCCGGTGCGGTGGAAGGCGAGCAGGTTGGCGAGGCCGCCGTGGCGGACCACGACGCCCTTGGGGCGGCCGGTGGACCCGGAGGTGTAGATGACGTAGGCGGCGTTGTCGGGGCCGAGCCGGACGTCCGGCTGCTCGGCGGGCAGCTCGGCCCAGACCTCGGCGTCGGCGGGCAGCACGGTCAGGCCGGCCAGCACCTCGGGCAGCGGCCAGGCGTCCGTGCTGAGCACCGCGGCCGGGCGGGCGTCGGCGAGCATGTGGGCGAGCCGGTCCCGCGGGTACTCGGCGTCCAGCGGCAGGAACGCCGCTCCGGCCTTCAGCACGGCCAGCAGGGCGACGACCGACTCGGCCGAGCGGGGCAGCGCGAGCGCCACCAGCGATTCGGGGCCGACCCCGGCGCCGGCCAGTCCCCGCGCCAGGCGGTTGGCGCGGGCGTCCAGTTCGGCGTAGCTCAGCCGGACGTCGCCGCAGACCAGGGCGGTGGCCCCGGGGGTGGCGGCGGCCTGCGCGGCGAAGGCGGCCGGGACGAGCTCGTCGCCGCCGGGGCGGGCGGTGTCGTGCCAGCGGGCGAGCGCCGCGTGGCCCGCCGCGCCGAGCACGTCCAGCTCGGCGACCGGGCGGTGCGGCTGCTCGGCGGCCTGGCCGAGCAGGTGGACCAGGGCGGCGGCGAGCCGTTCGGCGGTGGCGCGGTCGAACAGGTCGACGGCGAACTCCAGGCCGCCGGAGAGCCCGGCCGGGCTGCCGTCCGGGTGGTGGCGCTCGGACAGGTTGAGGGTGAGGTCGAAGGCGGTGGTGGGCAGGCCGAGCGGCTCGTAGGCGGCGCGGGTGCCGGGGAAGGCGGGGCCGCCGCCGGCGGTGTTGTCGAAGGCGATCATCACCTGGAACAGCGGGTGGCGGGCCAGCGAGCGGGCCGGGTTCAGCTCCTCGACCAGCCGCTCGAACGGCACGTCCTGGTGGGCGTAGGCGGCCAGGTCGGCCTCCCGGACCCGGCCCAGCAGCTCGGCGAAGGTGGGCGCGCCGCTCAGGTCGGTGCGCAGCACCAGGGTGTTGGCGAAGAAGCCGACCAGCTCGTCCAGGGCGGTGTCCAGGCGGCCGGCCAGCGGGGTGCCGATCGGAAGGTCGTCGCCGGCGCCGAAGCGGTGCAGCAGGGCGGCGTAGGCGGCCTGGAGCACCATGAACAGGGTGGCGCCGTGCTCGGCGGCCAGGGCGGCGAGCCGGGCGTGCAGGGCGGCGTCGAGTTCCAGCTCGACGACGTCGCCGCGGTGGGTGGGCACCGGCGGGCGCGGGCGGTCCAGCGGCAGCGGCAGCTCGTCGGGCAGGCCGGCCAGGGCCTCGCGCCAGTGGGCGAGCTGGCCGGCGAGCAGCGAGTGCGGGTCGCCGTCCGCGCCGAGCAGCCGGTACTGCCAGAGGGTGTAGTCGGCGTACTGGACCGGCAGCGGCGGCCAGGACGGCGCGGTGCCGGTGAGCCGGGCGGTGTACGCCTCGGCGAGGTCGCGGAACAGCGGGCGCAGCGACCAGCCGTCGCTGGCGATGTGGTGCATCACCAGGGTGAGGACGTGCTCCCGCGGGCCCTCGGGGCGCAGGTAGGCGTGCAGCGGGACGTCCGTCGCCAGGTCGAAGGTGTGGTGGACGAGGTCCTGCGCGGGGCGGTCGGTGACGGTGAGCAGCGGCGCGGGCGGCGCGGCGAGCACCCGCTGGTGGGGCACGCCGTCGTGTTCGGTGAAGACGGTGCGCAGGGCTTCGTGGCGGGCGGCGACGTCGCCGAGGGCGTGCTCCAGGGCGGCGGTGTCCAGCGGGCCGGTCAACCGAAGCGCGAGGGTGACGTTGTAGGTGGCGCCGGGCCCCTCGGCCTTGCCGAGGAACCAGAGGCGGCGCTGGGCGAAGGAGAGCGGCAGGTGCTCGGGGCGCGGCTCGGGGCGCAGCGCGGGGCGGGCCGGGGCGCCGGCGATCCGGGCGGCGAGCGCGGCGACGGTCGGGGCCTGGAAGAGGTCGCCGATGGCGAGTTCGGCGCCCAGCTCGGCGCGCACCCGGCCGACCAGGCGGGTGGCGAGCAGGGAGTGGCCGCCGAGGGCGAAGAAGTCGTCGTCGATGGTGAGGCCGTCGAGGCCGAGGATCTCGCCGAACAGCGCGCACAGGGCCCGCTCGCGCTCGTCGCGCGGGGCGCGGCCGTCGGCGTCGGCGCCGAGGTCGGGGGCGGGCAGGGCGCGGCGGTCGACCTTGCCGTTGGCGTTCAGCGGCAGGGCGGGCAGCACCACGACGGCGGACGGCACCATGTAGCCGGGCAGCGTGTCGGCGGCGAACCGCTTGAGCTCGGCGGCGAGTTCGGGGCCGGCGGCGGGGTCGAGGACGGCGCAGTAGCCGACCAGCCGGGTGTCGCCGGGGCGGTCCTCGCGCGGGACGACGATGACCTGGCGGACGGCGGGGTGGCGGGAGAGCACGGCCTCGATCTCGCCGAGCTCGATCCGGAAGCCGCGCAGCTTGACCTGGCCGTCGATCCGGCCGAGGAACTCGATCGCGCCGTCGGCCCGGCGGCGCACCAGGTCGCCGGTGCGGTACATCCGGCCGCCCTTGTCGTACGGGTCGGCGACGAAGCGCTCGGCGGTCAGCGCGGCCCGGCGCCAGTAGCCGCGGGCCAAACCCGCCCCGGCGATGTACAGCTCGCCGGGGACCCCGGGCGGCACCGGCTGGAGGCGGGCGTCCAGGACGTGGGCGCGCATGTTGTCCAGCGGCAGGCCGATCGGTGCCCGGGCGCCGTCCAGGTCGGCGGGCAGCAGGGGGTGGTGGGTGGCGAAGGTGGTGGCCTCGGTGGGCCCGTAGACGTGGGCGAGCAGCAGGTCGGGGCAGTGGTCCAGGACCCGGCGCATCAGGGTGCCGGACGCCGCCTCGCCGCCGGTGCAGACCGTGCGCAGGGCGCGGAAGGTCTCCGGGGCCTGCTCGGCGACCAGGTCGAACAGGGCCTTGGTGAGGAAGACCGCGCTGACGCCGTGCCGGACGGCGAGGGCGTGCAGGGCGTCGGCGTCCAGGCTGCCGGGCGGCGCGACGACGACCGTGCCGCCGTGCAGCAGCGGCGCCCACAGCTCGTAGGTGGCGGCGTCGAAGGCGTGCGGGGAGTGCAGCAGGATCCGCCCGTGCCGGCCGTCGCGCCAGCGGCGGTCGTCGGCGAGGTCGACGACGTCGCGGTGGCGCACCGCGACGCCCTTGGGGGTGCCGGTCGAGCCGGAGGTGAACATCACGTAGGCCAGCCGGTCCGGGTGGACGGGCGGCGCGGGGTCGTGGCCGGGCGCGTCGGCCCCGTCGCCGGGGCGCACGACGGTGGCGGTGTGCGCGAAGCCGGGCTCGGCACGGTCGGTGAGCAGGACGGGCGCGCCGGTGTCGGCGAGCAGCGCCGTCATCCGCTCGGGCGGCAGACTGGCGTGCATCGGCACGTAGCAGCCGCCGGCCTTGAGCACGGCGAGGGTGGCGACCACCAGGTCCACCGAGCGCTCCATCAGCAGGGCGACCGGGGACTCCGGGCCGACGCCCACGCCGATCAGGTGGTGGGCGAGCCGGTTGGCGCGGGCGTCGAGCTCGGCGTAGGAGACCTCGCCGCCGTCGTGGGCGAGGGCGACCGCGTCCGGGGTGCGGGCCGCCTGGGCCGCGAACAGGGCGGGCAGCGAGCCGGTGCGGACGGGCGCGGCGGTGGCGTTCCACTCCTCGGCGAGGCGGGCGCGCTCCTCGGGGGCGAGGATGTCCAGGGTGCCGATCGGGGCCAGCGGGTCGGCGGCCGCGGCGGCGAGCAGCCGGCCGAAGCGCTCGAACAGGGCGACGACGGTGGCGCGGTCGTAGAGGTCGGCCGCGTACTCGACCGAGCCCTCCAGGCCGGCCGGGGCGCCGTCGGGGCCGCGGCGTTCGGTGACGCCGATGTTGAGGTCGAACTTGGCGACCCGCAGGCCGAGCGGCTCGGGCGCCGACTCGACACCGGGCAGGCCGAGTTCGCCCTCCTCGTGGTTCTGCAGCACCAGCAGGGTCTGGAACAGCGGGTGGCGGCCGAGCACCCGGGCCGGGTTGACCTCCTCGACCAGCCGCTCGAACGGCACGTCCTGGTGGGCGAAGGCGTCCAGCTGGGACTCCCGGACGCGGCCCAGGAGTTCGCTGAAGGACGGGTCGACGGGAGGGCCGTCCCCGGTGGAGCGAGGGGAAGTGTCGGTGCGCAGCACCAGGGTGTTGACGAAGAAGCCGACCAGGTCGCTCAGCGCCTCGTCCGAGCGGCCGGCCACACCGGTGCCGAGCGGGATGTCGGTACCGGCGCCGAGCCGGGTGAACAGCGCGGCCAGGCCGGCCTGGAGAACGGCGAACAGGGTGGCGCGGTGGCCGCGGGCCAGCTCGGCCAGTGCGGCGTGCAGCTCGGGCGCGAAGGTGAACGGGACGGCGTCCGCGGCGCCGGTCGGCACCGGCGGGCGGGGGCGGTCCGTCGGCAGCTCCAGCTCCTCCGGCAGGCCGGACAGCACTCCTCTCCAGTGGTCGAGCTGACGGCTCATCAGGCTGTAGGGGTCGGACTCGTCGCCGAGCAGCTCGCGCTGCCACAGCGCGTAGTCGGCGTACTGGACCGGCAGCGGCTCCCACAGCGGCTCGGTGGCCGCGAGCCGGGCGGTGTAGGCGGCGGCGAGGTCGCGCAGCAGCGGGCCGAGCGACCAGCCGTCGCCGGCGATGTGGTGCAGCACCACGAGCAGCACGTGCTCGGGGGCCGGACCGTCGGACGGGGTGAGCGAGAAGACCGTGACCCGGATGGGGAGTTCGGCGCCCAGGTCGAAGGTGTGGGCGGCTTCCGCGTCCCGCAGGGCCGGGTAGTCGGCCGGTGCGCACTCCACCGTCGCGAAGGCGATCTCCGCCTCCGCCGACGGCAGGATGTGCTGCACCGGCACGCCCTCCCCGTCCACCGGGAACACCGTGCGCAGGGCCTCGTGCCGGGCGACCACGTCCGCCGTCGCGGCGCGCAGCGCGGCGGTGTCGAGCGGGCCGCGCAGGCGGACCGCGAACGGCAGGTTGTAGAGCGCGGTCGGCCCTTCGATCTGGTCGATCAGCCACAGACGCTGTTGTGCGTACGAAACCGGGATCACGGTGCTTCCTCTGCTCACGTCACGGGCGGGTGGAGGGCGCCGTCACGCGGCGACGGCGGTGGTCGGCAGGACCGAGGGGCGGCAGTCGAGGACGTCGACCGGGCGGCCCATCGCGACGGCGATCTTCCGGTCGCCGCGGTACGGGTCGCGGCCGTGCGCGCAGAGCACGTTGTCGACCAGCATCACGTCGCCGACCTGCCAGGTCTCGCGCACGGTCGCGGCCTCGTAGGCGGCGTTCAGCGCGTCGACGTCCTCGCGGGTGAGCGGCTCGCCGTCCCCGAAACCGGTGTTGAACGGCAGGCCGTCCGGGCCGAACTCCTCGACCATGGCCTCCCGGATGTCCGGGTCCAGCGACCACTCGCTCCAGAAGGCCAGGTGGTTGAACCAGGCCTCCTCCCCGGTGTGCGGGTGGTGGATGGTGGCCGGGCGCAGCTGGCTGGTGCGCAGGTTGCCGTCGGCCGTCCACTCCCAGGAGATGCCGTTCTCCCGGCAGTAGCGCTCGACCTCGGCGCGGTCCTCGGTGGCGAAGGCGGTCCGCCAGCCGAGCGAGACGTAGTCCGAGTAGCTGCGGTCCAGCGTCCAGCCGGAGGTCCGGCCGCGCTCGGCCAGGTGCGGCGGCAGGGCGGCGAGGACCTTGCGGACGTCCGCCGTCGGGGTGGCGCCGCCCGTCTCCGGGGCGATCAGGCAGGCGAACAGCAGCCGGCCGGGGAAGGTCAGCGTGTAGCTGTTCTCGTTGTGCATCCGGATCGGCAGCGCGGGCGGCAGGTCGGTGGACGAGAAGACGCCGTTGCCGAAGTCGCTGCGCGGGGTGGCCTTCTCGCGGTACGGGGTGGGCTCGGGGATCAGCACGTCGCGCACGGCGGCGACGTCCTCGGTGGCGGCGACCGGCAGGCCGCGCAGGAAGATCGTGCCGTGCTCGTGCAGCGCGGCGGTCAGCTCGGCCTCGTGCGCGCGCAGCCAGGCGGTGCCCTCGGCGAGGTCGGCGACGGCCGGCAGGTGGGCGAGGGCCGGACGGCCGGGGTTCAGCTCCCAGGTGACCATGGCGGCGGTCACCGGCCGTCGAGGCTTGCGACCAGCGAGGCCGGGCGGATGTCGGTCCAGTTGGCCTCGATCCAGTCCAGGCACTCCTGGCGGGGGGCCTCGCCGTGGACGGTGGTCCAGCCGGCCGGCACGTCGATCCAGACCGGCCAGAGCGAGTGCTGGTTCTCGTCGTTGACCAGGACGAGGTAGCCGGCGTTGTCGTCCTCGAACGGGTTGCTCACGGTGGTCTCCTCGGTGAGGTGTGGTGGTCGTGGTGCGGTGATTCGAAGGTAGGGGCGCGGCGGGCCCGGAAGCGGCACGAGGCCCGGCAGGAGAGCGGCAGTTACGGGACTGCCGTCCTCCTGCGCGGGCCTCGATGCAGGGGGTCGAACGTGGTGGTGTCTGCCGGGGCTGCGGCAGGGACCTCAGCGCGGGGTGAGCCGGACCGGGAAACGGTCCAGGCCGAAGTTGATGATCGAGCGGTTGTACTCCGCCGGACCGGCCGGCTCGATCGCCGACGCCTTCTCCAGCGCCGCCGTGAACAGCGCGCTCAACTCGGTCTTCGCCAGCGGCGCGCCGATGCAGTAGTGGGCGCCCAGGCCCAGCGCCAGGTGCTTGTTGGGCGAGCGGTCCAGCCGGATCTCCTCGGGCGCCTCGAAGGCCTCCGGGTCGCGGTTGGCCGACCACACCCAGACCGCGACCCGGTCGCCGCGGCGGATCTGCCGCCCGGCCAGCTCGATGTCCCGGGTGGCGGTGCGCAGCGTGTGCAGCCCGACCGAGGTCCAGCGCAGCAGCTCGTCGACGGCGGAGTCCATGGACACCTCGCCGCGCTGCAACCGCCGCCACAGATCGGGGCGGTTGACCAGGGTGTGCAGCCCCATCGCGGCGGTGTGGCGGACCGTCTGGACACCGCCGACCACGATGTTGTCCAGGTTGAGCACGACGTCCTCGACCGGCAGCAGCCGGCCCTTCACCTTGTAGGTGGCCATCATCGAGATGAGGTCGTCGCGCGGGTCGCTGCGGCGCAGCATCACCTGGTGCATCAGGTAGGGGATCAACTGCTGGTGCCCGGCCCGGCGTTCCTCCGGGGTGGCGCCGAGGAACGCTACGTCGCAGACCCGGACCATCATGTCGCGGTCCTTCTCGGGGACGTCCAGCAGGTCGCACATGACGGCCAGCGGCAGCGCGGAGACCACGTCGACGAGGTCCGCCTCGCCCTGCTCGACGGCCCGGTCGAAGAGCTCGGCGGCCCGGTCGGCGATCGAGCGGGAGGCGCCGCGCACCCCGCCCTTGGAGAAGAACGGGTTCGCGGGGGCCCGCAGTTCACGGTGCCGGGGCGGGTCGGTCAGGGCCATCATCCGGCCCGAGCCGACCGGGACGTTGCCGACGCCCGCGCCGAGCAGCGAGCCGGACTCCGAACTGAACACGGCCGCGTTGCGCAGCACCTCGGCCGACTCCCGGTAGGTCATCACCGACCAGATCGGCCCGTCGTCGACGGTGTCGGTGCGGTGCACGGGCGCCGTGGCGCGCAGCTCGGCGACCAGCTCCGGGGTGTCGGGGCGGGCCCAGAGCGCGGGGTCGGTGAGGTCGACGGAAGTGGTGGTCACCATGACGGCTGCTCCTCGGTGGTGGTGGGGTCGGCCGGGCGGCGGCCGTTCGGGAGGGACGTGGGGCGGGAACTGGGGAGGGGGATCGGGCGGGAGATCGGGAGGGGACCCGCGCAGGCGGTGGTCACCACGACGGCCTCGGCCCGGCGGCCAGGAGGGAGGCCAGGAGATCGACCGGGCCGGGGCGGTCGACGGTGGCGAGCAGGTGCCCGCCGGGCATGACCCGGTGGCCGAAGGCGCCCCCGGTGTGGGCGGCCCAGCCGGTGAGGCCGGTGGTGGCGAGCATCGGATCGTCCGCGCCGGCCAGCGCGTACAGCGCGGAGCCGATCGGTGCGTGCGGCCGGTACCGGTAGGTGGCGCTGACCGCGAGGTCGGTGCGGATGCCGCCGAGGGCGAGCTCGACCAGCTCCGGATCGGCCCGGACCAGCTCCTCCAGGCCGGTCAGGCGCAGGAGTTCGGCGGCGTCGAGGTCCTTGGACTCGCGTTCGGTCCACTCGGCCGGGCTGGGCGCCCCGGCCACCACCACCAGCTCGGGACGGCGGTCGGCGGGCAGCGCCCGGGCCACCTCGTAGGCGAGCAGGGCGCCGAAGCTCTGCCCGTAGAAGGCCGCCCGGCGACCGGGCCCGAGGTGCGGGTCGAGGGCCCCGGCGACGGCCTCGACCAGGGCGGCGAAGTCGGCGGGCATCGGATCGCGGCTCCGGCCACCGCGCGCCGGCGGGCGCAGCGCCCAGACCTCGGCGGCGGGTGCGAGGGCCCGGGCCAGCGGGGTGAAGGCGGTGGCGTCCCCGCCGGCGTGCGGAAAGCAGAACAGCCTTACAGGGGTGGTGGGTTGGGGTGCGGGGAGGAGGAACCAGTCCCCCTCGGTACGGGGCCGCGTGGCGGGCACGGCCCGGCCACGTGCCGGGGCCGGCCGGTACGGTACGGCACCGGCGGCCGGCCGCGGCCGGGGCGTGATCGGCGGTCTGGCCGCGACGGGCGGATCCGGAACCCCGCCGCCCCCGGCCGGGACCGCGACGGAGGCGACCGGGGCCGGCGCCGCGGCCGGCACAGAGCCGACCGGGCCCCGCACCGAGGCCGCTGCCGTCAGCGGCCCACCGTCGGGCGGGCCCGGGTCCGCGCCGACGGCCGAGCGCGGCCTGGCGGTGATCGGTGGCCGTACCGCGGCGGAGGGACGCGCCGCCGGGGCGGCCGGAGTGGAGCCGGTATGGGCCGGCACCGGGGCGGCCCCCGCGAGCGGCCGGTGGTCGGGCGGGGCGACGGCCGGGCGGGGCGTCGTCGGGCGGGGCGTCGTCGGGCGGGAGGCCGGGCCGGTGCTCATCGGACGGCCGGGCGGCGGGCGGTGAGGGTGGGGCGGGCGGGGGTCGGGGCGGCGGTGGTGGCCTGCTGGACGGCGGCGGTGAAGGCGGCCAGGTCGGCGGCGTCCAGCAGGTGGCGCAGCTGGAGTTCGACGTTGAGCTTGCGGCGCAGCAGGTGGACGACGCGCAGCGCGGCGAGCGAGTGGCCGCCGAGGGTGAGGAAGTCGTCGGTCGGCAGCACCTCGGGGACGCCGAGCACCGTGCGCCACACCTCGGCGACCTGCTCCGCCACTCCCCCGCCGGTGCTCTCCACCACCGGCTCGGCGGCGGGCGCGGGCAGGGCGCGGTGGTCGACCTTGCCGTTCGGGGTGAGCGGCAGCGCGTTCAGCACGGTCAGGGTGCCCGGCACCAGGTGCGCCGGCAGGGTCGCGCGCAGGGCGGTGAGCAGGGCGGCGGGGTCGGCCGACGGGCCGGTGACGTAGGCGGCGAGGCGGGTGTCCCCGGGCGCGGGCTCGTGCACGGTGACGGCGGCGGCGGTGACGCCGTCCAGCGCCGCCACCGCGTGCTCGACCTCGCCGAGCTCGATCCGGAAGCCACGCAGCTTGACCTGCCGGTCCACCCGGCCGACGTACTCCAGCAGCCCCTCGGCGGAGCGGCGGGCCTGGTCGCCGGTGCGGTACATCCGGGCGCCCGCGCCGGACGGGTCCGCGACGAAGCGTCCGGCGGTCAGCCCCGGCCGCCCGGCGTAGCCGTGCGCCAGGCCGGGCCCGCCGAGGTACAGCTCACCGACCGCGCCGGGCTCGGTGACCGGCAGCAGCCGCTCGTCCAGCAGGTGCACCCGGACGCCGGGCAGCGGCTCGCCCAGGTGCGGGCCGGGGCCGGCGATCCGGGCGGCGATCGCGTCGACGGTGCACTCGGTGGGCCCGTACAGGTTGAACGCCTCGATGCCGCCGTCGGCCAGCTCGCGCCAGGTGCGCTCGGGGACGGGCTCGCCGCCCATGAACAGGCGCGGAACGGCCACGTGGCCGCCGAGCAGCGGCTCGCGCAGCAGCTGCCAGTGGGACGGGGTCAGATCGAGGTCGGTGACGGCGTGCTCGGCGAGCAGCGCGGCCAGCCGGGCGGGGTCGGCGCGCCGGGCGTCGTCGACGACGACCAGGGTGTCGCCCCGGCAGATCCGGATCCACTGCTGGACGGAGGCGTCGAAGGAGACGCTGGCGTTCCAGGCGACGACGGACGGCCCGGGCCGGTAGGCGCCGATCCCCTCCAGGCCGTCGGCGAGGTCGGCGACGGCGCCGTGCGGCACCTCGACGCCCTTGGGGCGGCCGGTGGAGCCGGAGGTGTAGATGACGTAGGCGGGGTCCAGCGGCTGCGGGGCGTCCAGCGCGACGGCGGGTGCCTCGGCGTCCGGGCGCAGCACCGCCGCCCCGGCCGGGACCGGCGGCGCCGGGTCGGCGCTGACCACGGCGGTGAGCCGGGCGTCGGCGGCCATGAAGGCGATCCGCTCGGCCGGGTAGGCCGGGTCCAGCGGGACGTACGCGGCACCGGCCCGCCAGACGGCGAGCAGCGCGACCGGCAGGTCGAGGGTGCGGGCGAGGTGAACGCCGACCCGGTCGCCGCGCCGGACGCCGGCGGCGCGCAGGGCGGCGGCCAGGGCGGCGGTGCGGCGGTCCAGGCCGGCGAAGTCGAGGCTGCCGTCGGCGGCGTGCACGGCGGGACGCCCGGGGTGGGCGGCGACGGCGGCGCGCAGCCGGCTCAGCAGGTCGGCGGGAGCGGTGGAGACGGTGGACGGGGCGACGGTGGCCGGCTCCGCGAACGTGGTCATGGCGGGGTACTCCTCGGTGAAGGACGGAACGAAGGGGAACGGCGGTGCTCGAAGTCGGGGGTGGGAGGCGCGGCCGGGCCCGGAAGGCTGCCCGCGATCGGGCCCGGCGCCGCCCCGTCAGATCCCGGCGGCCAGGGCGGCCAGGGCCGCCGCGTAGGCGTCCATGAACTCCTCCGCCGTGGCGTCGTCGACCAGCGCCCGCTGGTGGTCCACGGCGAGCAGCACCCGTTGGGTGACCGGGTCCTGGATCAGCGAGGCGCCGAAGGTGAAGCTGTTGGGCTCGTGCCGGTAGGTCGGTTCGGTGCCGATCCGGCCGTCCTCGATCCGGGCCGAGCCGAGCCGGCCGAGGGCGTGGAAGCGCAGGTAGCCGAACTGGCTGTCGAGCGCGGTGTCGGCCATCATCCGGGCCAGCCGGGCGAACGGCACCCGGCGGTGCGGCATCATGTCCAGCTCTTCGCGGTGCACGTGGCGCACCAGCTCGGCCAGGTCCTCGCCCGGTTCGGCGACCAGCGGGACGGTGTTGAGGAAGAGCCCGTACACCTCGGTGCCGCCGAGCCGTTCGAGACGGCCGTTCATCGCCAGCCCGGTGGTGACCCGGCGCCGTCCGGTGATGTGGGCGAGGGCGTGCAGATGGGCGGCGAGCGCGACGGACTTGACCGGGACGGCCAGCGCGTCGGCGACGGCCCGCAGCTGCCCGGGCGCGTCCGGCAGCACCCGCTCGACGGTGCGCGGCAGCTCGTGCACGTCCTCGCTGCCCGGCCAGAGCTGGCCGGTGGCGCCGTCGAGCCGCTGGTGCCAGTAGGCGAGCGAGTCCCGGTCGACCGCCGCGGCCCGTTCGACGGCCACGAAGTCGCGGAAGGCGGTGCGCGGCGGCGGGGTGGGCGCGGAGACCGGGTCGGCGGCGAGCGCGGCGTGGCGTTCGAGGATCTCGGCGAGCAGGGAGGTGAAGCTCCAGCCGTCGAGGATCGCGTGGTGCTCGGAGACGGTGAGCTGGAAGGCGTCGGCGGCGAGGCGCTGCACGGTGATCCGGAACAGCGGGGGCGCGGTGAGGTCGAACGGCCGGTCGCGGTGGTGCGCGAAGACGGCCCGGATCTCGGCGTCCTGCTCCTGCCCGGTGCGCCCGCGCAGGTCGGCGAACTCCACCGGGGCGGGCAGGGTGCCGTGCACCAGCTGGAGCGGTTCGCCGTAGCCGGAGAGGTCGAGTCCGGTGCGCAGCACGGCGTGCCGGGCCATCGCCTCGTTGACGGAGCGGCGCAGCGCGGTCTCGTCGAGTGCGCCGCCGAAGCGGTAGGAGTTGACGTTGTGGTAGCTGTCGGTGCCGCCGGCGACCTCCATGTGGAAGACCATCGACAGCTGCATGGAGACCATCGGGTAGGCGTCGACGATGCCGGGCGGAAGCTCGGCGCGGTCGTCCTCGTCGATCAGGGCGAACGGCCGGTCGGCGTCGGGGTCGGCCTCGACGGGCCGGGCGAGCGGCAGCAGGGCGGCGACGGTCGGCGCGTTGAAGACGTCGCGCAGCGAGAGCTGCCAGCCGCGGTCGTGCAGGGCGCCGGCCAGCTGGACGGCGCGGATGGAGTCGCCGCCGAGGTGGAAGAAGTCGTCGTGGACGCCGATCCCGGGCACCCCGAGCACCTCCGTCCAGACCGCGGCGAACAGCTCCTCCTCGGGGGTGCGCGGTTCGACGTGCCGGCCGGACCGCTCGGGCGCGGCGCGGCCGGGGGCGGGCAGCGCCGCCCGGTCGACCTTGCCGTTGACGGTGAGCGGCAGCGCGTCCAGCACGGTGACGCTCGCCGGGACCATGTACTCGGGCAGCGAGCGGCCGAGGAAGCCGCGCAGGTCCTCGGGGGCGCGGCCGGTGACGTAGGCGGCGAGCCGGTCGTCGTGGACGGTCACCACGCAGGCGTCGACGTCGGGGTGGGCGGCGAGGGCGTTCTCGATCTCGCCGAGCTCGATCCGGAAGCCGCGCAGCTTGACCTGGAAGTCGGCGCGGCCGACGTACTCCAGGCCGCCGTCCGGCAGCCGCTTGGCGACGTCGCCGGTGCGGTAGAGGCGGGCGCCGGGCGGGCCGGTGGGATCGGCGACGAAACGGCCGGCGGTGAGGCCGGGGCGGCCCCAGTAGCCGTGCGCGAGGCTGCCGCCGCCGATGTACAGCTCGCCGGGGACGCCGGGCGGGCAGGGGCGCAGCCAGTCGTCCAGGACGGCGGCGGTGAGGTGCGGCATGGGCTCGCCGATGAGGCTGCGCTCGAAGCCCGAGCCGCCCTCGGCGACGTCGTGGATCGTGACGTGGACGGTGGTCTCGGTGATGCCGTAGAGGTTGCAGAGCCGGGCGGGCGGCAGCGGGTCGAGGTCGTGCCAGCGCTGGACGACGCCGGGGTCCAGGGCCTCGCCGCCGAGCATGATCCAGCGCAGTGCGGGCAGTTCGCGGGGGTGGCGGCGCAGGGCCGGTTCGAGCTGGCGCAGCGCGGACGGGGTGAGGCACAGGTGGGTGACCCGCCGCCGGTCGAGGAGCTCGGCGAACTCCTCGGGCGAGCGGCTGGTCAGGTAGGGCACGACGACCAGCCTGGCGCCGTGCAGCAGCGCGCCCCACAGCTCCCAGACCGTCCAGTCGAAGGCGTAGCTGTGGAAGAGCGTCCAGGTGGTGTCGGGGCCGAAGCCGAAGTGGTCGCGGCCGGAGTCGAGCAGCCGGCTGACGTGCTCGTGGGCGACGCCGACGCCCTTGGGGCGGCCGGTGGAGCCGGAGGTGAAGATCAGGTAGGCGAGGTCGCCGGGTCGGCCGGCGGCGGGCGGGCGGGTGTCGGGGTGGGCGGCGATCTCGGCGGCCCGCGCGGTGAGGTCGAGGGTCTGCCAGGGGCCGTCGGGGGCGCGGTCGGGGCGGTCGGTGAGGACGGCGGTGACGGCGGTGTCGCCGAAGACCAGGGCGGCCCGGTCGGCGGGGGCGGCGAGGTCGACGGGCACGTAGGCGGCGCCGGTCTTGAGGACGGCGAGGATCGCCACGGGGACGGCGACGGTGCGTTCCAGCAGCAGGCCGACCCGGTCGCCGGGGCGTACCCCGCGGGCGCGCAGGGCGTGGGCCAACCGGTTGGCGCGGCGGTCGAGTTCGGCGTAGTCCAGGCTCTCGGTGCCGTCGTCGACGGCCGGCCGCGCGCCGTGCTCGTCGACGGCCCGCTCGAAGAGGTGGTGCAGGCAGTGGCCGGGCTCCGGCCGGGCGGGGCGGGGCCGCTGCCCGGCCGCGGGGGCGGCGGTGAGCCGCAGCACGGTGGCGTCGGGGTCGGCGAGGGCGGCGTCCAGCAGGGCCGCGTAGTCGGCGGCGAGGCGGCGGACGGTGGCCGCGTCGAAGAGGTCGGTGCTGTACTCGGCCTCGCCGCGCAGCTCGCCGCCGCCCTCCTCGGTGGGTTCGAAGACGGACCAGGTGAGGTCGAACTTGCTGGTGCCGTTGGAGCGGACGGTGCGCCGGGCGGTGGCGGCGCCGAGGGCGAGCGGGGCGTCGTCCGCGCCGTGGGCGCCGAACACCACCTGGACCAGCGGCGGGTGCTGCGGGGCGCGGGCGATGCCGAGGTGGTCGACCAGCTGGTCGAACGGCACGTCGAGGTAGCCGAAGGCGTCGAACGCGCCGTCCTGGAGGTCGGCGACCAGCGTACGGAAGGTCGCGCCCGGCGCGAGCCGGATGCGCAGTGGCAGCAGGTTGACGAAGTAGCCGAGCAGGTCGGCGAGTTCGGGGCGGTTGCGGGTGGTGACCGGGGTGCCGACGAGCAGGTCGTCGGCGCCGGTCCAGCGGTTCAGCAGCAGCGCGAAGGCGGCGAGCTGGACGGTGAACGGGGTGGCGCCCTCCTGTTCGGCCAGCGCCCGGACGCGGGCTGCGGTGCCGGGGGCGAGGCCGAAGTGCTCGGTGGCGCCGCGCTCGCCGCGCTGGGCGGGCCGGGGGCGGTCACCGGGCAGGTCGAGCAGGGCGGGGGCGCCGTCGAGGCGGTCCTTCCAGTAGGCGAGGTGCTCCTCGTAGGAGGTGTGCCGCTCCTCCTCGGCCCAGTCGGCGTACCGGGTGGTGAGGGCCGGCAGCTCCGGGGTCCGCCGCTCGGCCAAGGCCCGGCAGGACTCGGCGAGTTCGCGCTCGAAGAGCTCGGCGGACCAGCCGTCCCAGATGATGTGGTGGACGACGAACAGCAGGGTGGTGCGCTCGTCGGCCAGCCGGACCGCCTCGGCGCGCAGCAGCGGGCCGGTCGCGAGGTCGAACGGTTCGGCGGCCCGTTCGGCGATCAACCGCTCGGCACGGGCGGCCCGTTCGGCCTCCGGGAGGGAACGCAGATCGGAGACGGCGAGCGGCACGGCGAGGGTGTCGTGGACGGTCTGGCGCGGCCCGTCGGGGTGCAGGGCGAAGGTGGTGCGCAGCACCTCCTGGCGGGCGGTGACGGCGTCCAGGGCCCGGGCGAGCAGGGCGAGGTCGAGCGGGCCGGTGACGTCGTACGTCCAGGGGGTGGTGTAGGTGACGGCCCGCGGGTTCAGGCGGTCGAGGAACCAGAGGCCGCGCTGGAGGCCCGAGACGGGCGCGCTGCGGGCCGGTTCGGTGCGGGCCGGCGCGGCCCCTGGGGCGGTGGGCGGGTTCATGGCCTCGCTCCTTCCGGGCGGACGGGTGTCGGGGCGGATGTCGGGGACGGTCAGGGCGCGGGTGTCGGGGCGGGCCGTCATCACGAGGCCAGCCGTTCGGCGATGGCGCCCACGGTGCGGCCGCGGAACACCACCTGCGGAGGCACCCGGGTCCCGGTCTGCTGCGAGAGCTTCATCGCGACCCGCACCGCCGCCAGCGAATTGCCGCCGATGCGGAAGAAGTTGGCGTCCGGCCCGAGGTCCTCCGGCAGGTCCAGGACGGCCCGGACGGCGTCGGCGACCAGCCGTTGGCGCGGGGTGAGCGGGTCGGCCGGAGCGGCGGCCCGGCGCTCGGCGGGGGCCGGCAGGGCCCTGCGGTCGACCTTGCCGTTGGGGTTGAGCGGAAGTGCGTCCAGCACGTCGAGGGTGGCGGGCACCATGTGCTCGGGCAGCAGCCCGGCCAGGTGGTCCAGCAGCGCCTCCGGGCCGGCCCCGCCGGCACCCGGGTCGAGCGTGACGTAGGCGGCGAGCCGGTGGTCGCCGGGGGCGGGCTCGTACACGGTGACGGCGGCCTCCCGGACGGCGGGGTGGCGGGTCAGCGCGTCCTCGATCTCGCCGGGCTCGACCCGGAAGCCGCGGACCTTGACCTGGTCGTCGATCCGGCCGGTGATCTCCAGCAGCCCGTCCGGGCGCCGGTGGCCGAGGTCGCCGGTGCGGTAGAGCCGCTCGCCGGGGACGCCGAACGGGGAGGCGACGAAGCGCTGGGCGGTCAGCCCGGGCCGGCCGACGTAGCCGTGGGCGAGGCCGCCGCCGGCCGCGTAGAGCTCGCCGGTGGTGCCGTCGGGGACGGGCTCCAGCCGCTCGTCCAGGACGTGCACGGCCTTGCCGTGCAGCGGGCGGCCGATCGGGATGGCGGCGCCGGCGGCGTCCTCCGGGGTGGCCCGGTGGCAGGTGGTGAGGCCCAGGCTCTCCACCGGGCCGTAGCCGTTGGCGACCACCAGGTCCGGGTACTGGCCGAGCGCCTTGCCGACGTGGGTGACGGAGGCCCGCTCGCCGGCCGTGAAGGCCACCTTGAGGTCGTCGTAGGTCTCCGGGAACTCCTCCAGCAGGAAGTTGAACAGGCTGGCGGAGAGCTGGAGCTGGGTGACGCCGTGGCGCCGGGTCAGCTCGGCGATGGCCTGCGGGTCGGGCCGCTGGCCGGGCTGCAGCACGCAGACGCCGCCGAAGGCGAGCGCGCCGTACAGCTCGAGGGCGAAGGCGTCCCAGGAGACCGGGGAGCACTGCAGCCAGACCTCCTCGGGGCCGAAGCGGGCGTAGTCCTGGCCGAGGTAGGTGGTGGTGAGCGCGCGGTGCGGCACGGCGGCGCCCTTGGGGCGGCCGGTGGAGCCGGAGGTGAACATCACGCAGGCGAGGTCGTCGCCGGTGACGGAGACGCCCGGGTCGTGGCCGGGACGGGCCGCGACGGCGGCGGCCTCGGCGTCCAGGTCGAGGTGGTGGGCGATGGGGAACGGCGGGCTCGCGTGGCGGTGGGTGACCAGCAGCGAGGCCCCGCAGTCGGCGACCGCGCCGGCCAGCCGCTCGGCCGGGAAGTCCGGGTCGAGCAGGGTGTAGGCGGCGCCGGTCTTGAGCGCGGCGAGCAGCGCGACCACCAGGTCCGGTCCGCGCTCGACCAGCACGGCGACGGTGTCGCCGCGGCCGGTCCCGGACTCGGCCAGGTGGTGGGCGAGCCGGTTGGCCCGGGTGTTCAGCTCGCCGTAGCCGAGCCGTTGTTCGCCGGAGACGAGGGCGAGCGCGTCCGGGGCGGCGGCGGCCCTGGCCTCGAACAGGGCGTGCACGGGCGCCTCGACGGCGGTGGCCAGGGTGCCCAGCCAGGCCTCGCACAGCTCGGCCATGGTGGCGGGATCGAACAGGTCGGAGTCGTACTCGAAGCGGCCGGTGAAGTCGGTGCCCCGGTCGTCGACGGAGATCGACAGGTCGAAGCGGGAGACCGGGTTGGAGTACAGCTCGCGGGTCACCTCGAAGCCGCCGACGGTCAGTGGGCGGGTGTCCAGCGGGTGCAGCTCCAGCAGCACCTGGCAGAGCGGGTTGCGGTTCTCGGCGCGGTCGTCCTCGCGGCCTTCCAGGACGCTCGCCGCGATGTCGTCGAACGGAGCCTCCTGGTGGCGGTAGCCGCCGATCGCCACCTCGCGGACGTGCCGGACCAGCTCGCGGAAGTCCATGGACTCGTCGATCCGCACCCGCAGCGGCAGCAGGTTGACGAAGTAGCCGACCAGGGCGTCGAGTTCGGCCCGGCCGCGGACGCTCACCGGGGAGCCGAGCACCAGGTCGCGCTGCCCGGTGCGCCGGTGCAGGGTGAGCGCGAGGCCGGCCAGCAGCACCATGAACGGGGTGGCGTCCTCGCTGCGGGCCAGCGCCCGGACCGCCTCGGCGACCGGGCGCGGCATCGCGAAGCGGTGGAAGTCGCCGCGGAATCCCTGCACTTCGGGCCGGGGGTGGTCGGTGGGCAGCGCAGGCTCGGTCGGGGCGTCGGCCAGCTGCTCGCGCCAGTGGGCGAGTTGGCGTTCGGCGTGCTCCGGGTCCCGGTAGAGCCAGGCGCTGTAGTCGGCGTACTGGACGGCGGGCTCGGGCAGCTCGGCCGGGCGGCCCGCGGCCAGTGCCTGGTACAGGGCGGCGAGTTCGCCCTCCAGGACGGGCAGCGAGCCCTCGTCCCAGACGATGTGGTGGCAGAGCAGCAGCAGGGTGGCGGTGGCGCCGGTGCGGTAGAGGTGGGCGCGCAGCAGCGGTCCGTGCTCCAGGTCGAAGGGGACCAGGGCGGCCTCGGCGACCAGGGCGTCGAGGCGCCCGGCCTCCGTGTCGGTCACCGTGAACGGCACCTCCACCGCGGGGTGGACCAGCTGGCGCGGGCCGTCGTCGGCCAGTTCGAAGGTGGTGCGCAGCGCCTCGTGCCGCGCCACCACGCCTTCCAGCGCCCGCCGCAGCAGCTCCGGGTCGACCGGGCCGGCGAAGCGGAACACCCAGGGCACGATGTAGGTCGGCGCCTGCGGGTTCCACTGGTCGAGGAACCAGAGGCCGCGCTGGTACGGGGACAGCGGCGCCGAGACGGCCCCGGCCCGGGTCAGCGGCGGGCGCTCGCCACCGGCGGAGGCGGTGACGGCGGCGGCGAACTCGGCCAGCGTCGGGGCGTCGAAGATGGTGTACGGGGAGATCATGCCGAAGACGTCGAAGACCCGGCCGACCACACGCACGGCGGTGAGCGAATCACCGCCCAGGTGGAAGAAGTTGTCGTCGGCGCCGACCTCGGGCACGCCCAGCACGTCCGCCCAGACGGCGGCGATCAGCTGCTCGGCGGGGGTGCGCAGCGGGCGGCCGGCCGGGGCGGCGGCGGCCGTGGAGCGCGGTTCGGGCAGGGCGGCGCGGTCGATCTTGCCCCCGGCGGTCAGCGGGAAGGCGTCCAGCACCGTGACGGTGGCGGGGACCATGTGCTCGGGCAGCCGCTCGGCCAGGTGGGCGCGGAGCGCGGCGGGGTCGGGGGCGTCGCCGGTGACGTAGCCGGCGAGCCGGCCCTCGTGGGCGACGACCACGGCGGCGGCGACGCCGGGGTGGGCGGCGAGCAGCTGCTCGATCTCGCCGGGCTCGACCCGGAAGCCGCGGATCTTCAGCTGGTGGTCGGCGCGGCCGACGAACTCCAGCGGGGCGTCCGGGCCCTCACGGCGCACGACGTCGCCGGTGCGGTACATCCGGGCGCCCGGCTCGGGCGCGAACGGGTCGGCGACGAACCGGCCCGCCGTCAGGCCCGGGCGGCCGTGGTAGCCGGAGGCGAGCAGCGGCCCGCCGAGGTACAGCTCGCCGGCCTCGCCGGGGGCGGTGACCGGGCGGAGCCGGTCGTCCAGCACGTAGGCGCGGCGCTCGCCGAGCGGGGTGCCGATCGGGACGACGTCCGACGCCCCCTCCGCGCCCGACTCCCCCTCCGCGGGTCCCGCCAGGCGGTGGGTGGTGGCGGTGATCACGGTCTCGGTGGGCCCGTAGGCGTTGAGCAGCGGCACGCCGGTGGCGGCCCACCAGCCGGCGGCGGTGTCCGGGTAGAGCCGGTCGCTGCCGGAGATCATCAGACGCAGGGTCCGCGGGGCGCGGCCCCGGGCGCGCAGCGCCGTCACCACCTCCTGGAAGTAGCCGGCGGCGAGGTTGGCCACGGTGACGCGCTCGGCGTCCAGCAGGTCCAGCAGGGCGTCCGGGCCGAGCAGCTGCTGCTCGGGCACGAGCAGGCAGGCGCCGGCGGACAGGGCGGTGAGCGTCTGTTCCACGGCGACGTCGACGGTGGGGCGGGCGAGGTGCAGCACGGTGTCGTCGGCGGTGAGGCCGAAGCGGTCGACGGCCGCCGCCAGGTGCCCGGTCAGCGCGGCGAGCGGCACGTGCACGCCCTTGGGGCGGCCGGTGGTGCCGGAGGTGTAGATGAGGTAGCCGGGGGCGGGCACGGCCGCGGCCTCGCCGGAGGGTGCGTCGCCGGAGGGTGCGAACTCGGTGAGTTCGCCGTCGACCAGGGCGAGGGTGGCGCCGGCGTCCTCGCGGATCCAGCGGTTGCGCTCCTCCGGGGCCTCCCGGTCCAGCGGCAGGCAGGTGGCCCCGGCGCGCAGGGCGGCGAGCAGGCCGACCAGGTGGTCCAGCCGGTCGCGGCCGGTGACGGCCACCGTCCGCCCCGGGGCGATCCGGGCGGCGAGGGCGCCGCTCAGTGCGTCCAGCTCGCGGTAGCGGACGGTCCGGTCGCCGAGCCGTACGGCCGGCCGGTCCGGGAACCGGCGCGCGACGGATATGAAGGGGAAACCGCTAGATTCCATCATCCAACCCCGATGAATTGACGACGCTGCGGGCAGTGATCTCGACGATAGGGCGGCTTTCCGGCGCCGATCGGCAGAACTTCCGGAAGACCATCGGCAGTTTCAACTGCCGCTTGCTGCACAGGAGTTGGAGAAAAGCGCGCGGCCCGCTGGGGCGCACGGGGGCGCCTCGGCGGGCTCTGCGGGAATGCGCTCTCTTCGATTGTCGGGCGGCCCGGAACTACCCGGGGAATTCCGCGGACCACACGTCGGCGCGGTCCACCGCGGCCGGCGAGTACTTCCCGAGCGCGCTGATCAGCAGCCGCAGTTCGAGCGCCAGGCAGTCGGTGAAGCGGATCAGCCCCGCCTGCGGATCCTCGGCGGCGGCCAGCAGGGCCGCCCGGCCCAGGCCCACCGCCCGGGCGCCCAGCGCCAGGCTCTTGACCGCCCGGCCGCCCTCCCACATCCGCCCCGAGACCAGCAGACAGGGCGGCGGCCCGGCGAGCGCCAGCCGGCGCAGGCACTCCGCCAGCGGCAGCCCGACCTGCGCCGGGAAGGCACCCGGCGCCCAGCCGGTACCGCCCTCCGCGCCGTCCACGGTGACGGCGTCCGCACCCGCCTCGGCGGCCACCCGGGCGGCCTCGGCGACGTCCCGGCCGGGGTGCAGCTTCACCCAGACCCGGGCCCGGGGGAAGTTGTTGCGCATCAGCCGCACCTGCTGGCGCAGGATCTCGGCGGTGAAGGTGCCCGGCGTACTGGCCCGCAGCACCCGGCCGTCCTCGCCGAAGACCGGGTCCAGGCCGTAGCGGTCGCCGAGCCGGGCGGCGGCCTCGGCGTCCAGCACGGTCATCCCGCCGAGTCCCGGTTTGGCGCCCTGCCCGACCTTCAACTCGAAGGCGAGGCGGCCCGATTCGAGCAGCGGCAGGGCCGCCGGGTCGCTGTAGAGGAGGTTCCACACCTCGGCGTCGGCGTCCTCGGTGGACTGCTGGACGGCCACCCCGCCCAGGCCGTCGGGGAGTTGCTCCGCGTAGGCGCGCAGTCGGCCGAGCAGCGCCCGGTCGGCGTCCTCGCCGAGCCGGCCGTAGCCGTTCACCGGGACGACGTTCTCGCCGATCACCATCGGCAGGCCGAGCGCGCCCGCCTGCCGGCTGAGCGCCAGACCGAGGTCCCCTCCGGCCGCCCGGGTGGAACCGGTCGCGGACACGTAGACCGGTAGGGCGGAGGTGAACCCGCCGATGGCAGTGGTGAGTTCGACGTCCCGGTAGTCGGGTTCGCGGCCCAGGTCGATCAGCTTGGCCAGCCGCTGCGGCACGAACACCGGCGGCACGATCCGCAGCGAGTCCAGGGCGTCCGGCGCGTCCGCCGACCCGGCGCCGCCGGCCGGGCGCTCGGCGCCGAACAGCACCTGTCCGTAGCTGCCGGGCGGCGGGAAGGCCGCCGCCGTCCCGGCCCGGGCCCGCTGCCGGACCTCCTCCTCGGGGAAGCCGGGTGCGCTCAGGTCGCTCACGGCGACACCACCCCGGCCACCTTGGGGAAGGCACTGGCCTGCCAGACCGCGTCCAGCCCGGCGACGTAGCGGGTCAGCCGCTCGACGCCGATGCCGAAGCCGGCGCTGCCGGGCACGCCCTCGCGGACCAGGTCCAGGTACCAGCGGTACTTCTGCGGGTTCTCCCCCGTCTCGCGCATCCGGGTGACGATCTCGGCGTAGTCGTTGGTGCGCTGGCTGCCGCTGCACAGCTCGCCGTAGCCCTCGGCCGCGATGAGGTCGAAGTTCCGCAGCAGGCCCGGGTCCTCGGGGTTCTCGCGGTCGTAGAAGCCGCGCGAGCCCTTGGGGTAGTCGGTGACGAAGAACGGCCGGTCGCGCTGCGCCGAGAGCAGCGCCTCGCCGGCCCAGTCGAGTTCGGCGTCCGGGCTCTGCGGGTGGCCCAGGCCCCGCAGCTCGGTGACCGCCTCGGCGTGCCGCATCCGGCCGAAGGAGCCCTTCAGCAGCTCGGCGAACGCGTCGGTGTCGCGGCCGAGTTCGGCGAACTCCTTGGGCAGCTCGCGCACCGCGCTGCCGACCATGTGCACCACCAGCTCCTCCACCAGCCGGACGGCGTCGTCCCGGCTCGCCCCGGCCATCTCGACGTCCAGCTGGTGGAACTCGGCCAGGTGGCGGCTGGTCCCGGCGGTCTCCAGCGGCTCCAGCCGGACGTTCGGCGCGATGCAGAAGATCTTGTCGAAGGCCAGCAGCGAGGCCTGCTTGTAGAGGATCGCGCTGGTCATCAGCTTGTAGCGGTGGCCGTAGAAGTCGATGTCGACCTGCTTGGAGCCGCGCGAACCGGGGTCGGTGACCGGGCCGATGATCGGCGGGAGCAGTTCGGTGAAGCCCCGGCCGCGCAGGTACTCGCGGGCGGCCGAGAGCAGGTGGTGCTGGAGCCGGAGCGCGGCGCGGGTGGTCGGAGAGGTCAGGTGGCGGCCGGGGTCCGGGAGCGTCGCGGCGGCGGTCGCGGGGGTGGGCCCGTCGGTGGTCATGGCGTGATGAGTCCCAACTCTCGTGGTGCGGCGGGTGTTCGGGCGGGTTCCGGGGCTTCGGTGGCGCGGCTGTCGTAGCGCCACTGGACGTGGGAGAGCGCGCCGAGCAGGTCGGAGGAGCCGAGGATCGGCGGACGCGGGCCGCCGGAGAGGCCGGCGATCGGCATCGCGCCGACGTCCGACCAGTGCAGCCGCCCGTCCGGGCCGAGCGAGCTGCGGGCCCGGCCGGCGTTGTCGGGGTGCAGGCAGTAGGGCACGTCCAGGTAGCCGGCCGCGAAGGCGCGGACCAGGGCCCGGCCGATGTCGGCGTCCAGCTCCAGCACGGCGCCGATCAGCGCCCGCGCCTCCGCCTCGATGCCGGTGTCGGGCACGGCGAGCGGCGGGCGCGACGGCTCGGCGTTGGCGGCCACGGCGGCCGTCTCCAGCGCCCGGACGTTCTCGGCGACGGTCGGGATCCGGTGCGCCTCGGCGGTCGTCTTCACGATCAGCCGGGCCGCCCCGGTGCGCACCGCCAGCCGGGCGGCGTCCTCCAGCAGCAGCCGGGCTCCGCCGGGCGTGCGCGGGAAGACGCCCATGTAGGCGTAGAGCACGAGGTGGTGGTCGACGTCGGGCAGCAGCTCGTCGGCGAGGCGGCCGAGCACGGTGAGCGCCTCCTCGTCCTGGCGCGGGTCGGGCTGCTGGGCGTAGCTGAGCGAGACGCTGCGCAGCCCGTGCTGCCGGAAGAACAGCGCCTCCAGCAGGCTCGTCGCGATCAGCAGGCTCGGCGGGCAGAGCTGGCCCATCAGGCAGCCGCCGAACGTCTCCAGGTGCGGTTCGGCGCCGAACTCGCGGATCGAGGCGAGCAGTTCGCAGCTGCGCCGCCAGCTCTCCACCGCCTCGCGCAGCGGGGTGCGGCTGTAGGGCAGGCAGTAGGAGACCGGGCCGCCCTCGGTGGCGTCCAGGCCGACCGCGAGCAGCGCGCGGACGATGTGCTCGGGCAGCGCCGAGCCGTGCCGGACCTGCACCGGGAAGCCCTCGCCGGCGACCCCGCGCAGCACCGCCCGGGTGACGTCCACCGGGTGGCCGGCGATCGGGTAGCCGTTCAGCCCGACCCCGTCGGCCAGCGCGCGGCGGGCGGCGGCGAGGTCGCCGGTGCGGGTGTAGCTGTCCAGGGTGATGGTGCCGACGGTGACGGCGTCCGCGCCCCGGGTGGCGAGCAGGCCGTCGCGCATCCGCAGCGGGTCGGCCATGCCCATCCGGGGCTGGACCACCAGGGCGCCGGCGGCCCCGGCCCGGGCGACGAAGGCGCCGAAGCCGGCTCTGGCGGGGCGGGAGCCGCCGGGCGCGGCGGCGGCGAGGGCGCTCACCGCGGCACCCCGGAGACGCTCGCCACGGGCAGGGACAGCGGCAGTGCGGGGATGGGCAGGGCAGCGGCGGGCAGGGCAGCGGCGGGCAGGGCAGCGGCGGGCTGGGCGGCGGCGGGCAGCGAGCCCACGAAGGCGCGGAAG
Organism: Kitasatospora sp. NPDC057965; assembly: GCF_042887135.1. Classification (NCBI taxonomy): domain Bacteria; kingdom Bacillati; phylum Actinomycetota; class Actinomycetes; order Kitasatosporales; family Streptomycetaceae; genus Kitasatospora; species Kitasatospora sp. NPDC057965. Next base: position 181,936 of record NZ_JBHVPZ010000017.1, on the reverse strand, counting down.
TCGGCGACCGACCGCCCCTCCTCGAAGACCCCGTCGAACCCGGCGGCGAGCAGCGACCGCTGCCGCTCCGGGTCACCGGGGCCGGCGATGGACAGCTTGCCGCCGATCACCGTGGGCGTGCGGCCCAGTTCGGGACAGGCCCGCAGCGCGCGGATCACCCGCAGGCCGTCGTGGTGGCCGTGCCCGTTGACGCTGCTGAGCACGATGAGGTCCGGCGCGACCCGGCGGCACTCGGCGACCAGCAGTTCGTCCGGTACGCACGCCCCCAGGTTGGTGACCCGGTGGCCGAGCTCCTCCAGCAGCAGTTGCAGGAAGACCAGGTTCCAGGTGTGCGAGTCCGAGGCCATGGTCGACACGACGACCTCCAGCCCGGCCGGTTCGGCCGCTGCGCGCTGCTGCTCCAACTGGTCCACGGCGCAAACCCTCTGTGTCGGTGAGTGATGGACAGAACGCTAGGGAGGATCCGGCCGGCGGACCGGCAGCTCACCCGGCAGGAAGCGGGCAGTATCGGCGGCACCCCGGCGCCGCGCGGAAGGACGGGTGCGCCGGACGACGGGTGTCAGCTCGCCGTCGCGAGCACCGGGTACGCCCCGGCGGCGCCGAACAGGCGGCGGCACAGGTTCAGCACGGTGAACCGCACGCCGTCGCGGGCGGGGACGCTGCGGATCAGCCCACTCGCCAGCAGCTCGTGCACGGCGGCCAGCGACTCCTGCGGAGGCCGCCCGCTCAGCTCGACGGCGTCCTCCCCGGACCAGTCCCCCGGTTCGGCGGCCAGCCGCGCCAGCAGGTCGCGCTGGCCCATCGTCAGCCGGTCGAGCGCCGCGTCCAGGGCCTCGCCGACCCCGCCGCGCCCGCCGAACCCGGCCGGGGGAGGCGCCAGCTGGAACGGCCCCTCGGCCAGCCTGGCCACCAGCTGGCGCGGGGAGAGCACCGTCGACCAGCCGGCGGCCAGCTCCAGCGCGCCCGGCAGGCCGTCGAGCTGGCGGCAGAGCGCGGCCACCGCCGGTGCCTCCTCGGGCTCCAGCCGGTAGCCGGGGCGCAGCCGGCGCAGGTGGGACAGCAGCAGCCGGACGGCGCCCACCTCGGCGAGCGCCAGCGGATCGTGGTCGAGTTCCGGCGCCGGGGTGGGCAGCGGGGCGAGCGGGATCACCTGGCCGCCGGGCAGCGGCTGCGCGACCCGGGCGGTGATCAGCACCCGCAGGCCGGGGCAGCGCTGGAACAGCTCGTCCAGCAGCGCGGGCTCCACGCCGGTGTCGGCGCCGTCCAGGACCAGCAGGGTGGGGCGGGTGCCGATCGCCCGGGCCAGCTCGGCGCGGCGTTCGGGGCCCATGCCGGGCCGGCTGGCCCAGTCCGTCCAGCGCACCGACCAGCGTGCCGTGCGGTGCAGCCGGCAGGCCGCCTCCAGCACCAGTCTGGTCTTGCCGACCCCGCCGAGGCCGGTCACCGTGACCAGCCGGTCGCCGTGCACGGCGAGGGCGTCGGTCAGCGCGTCGACCTCCGGCTCCCGGCCGACGATCGCGGCACGGGCCACCGGCGGGGCGGCCGGTTCGTCGCGCGGCTCCTCGGCGAGCGTCTGGCGGCGCGCGGCCGCCTCGAACACCGTGCGGCTGCGGCCCTCCAGCCGCAGCGCGTCGGCCAGCAGCCGGACCGTCTCCTGCCGGGGGCGCTGCACCCGTCCGCTCTCCATGTCGCGGATCGCCCGGACGCTCAGGGTCGCGTGATCGGCGAGCACCTGCTGGGTCAGGCCGATGCGCTCGCGCCGGATCCTGAGCAGCTCTCCGAAGCCCGCCGTCGAGTGCAGGGTGTGAACGCCGTCCATGCTCCGTCCGCCTTCCGTGGGTTGGCCAACTACCGGGGACCAGGGGCTCGGTCCGCCGTGCGGCGCGCCGAGGGCGGCGCCGAACGGTGGTGACCGTCGACCCGGGGTTCCCCTGCCGCAGATGGTCCACGGCCCTGCTCTACGGCCGATCAACGGCCGATCACCGCAGGTTCACGACACCTCCGCATCGTCCACGAACCCTCCCGACGAGGGGCGCGACGCATCCGGGGCCGGCACGGGGCGGGGCATGGGGCGGGCATGGAGCCGGCCCGGGCGTACCGCATCGGGGAACGGTACGACCGGGCCGGTGATCGGGGCGGAGCGTCAGACGCGCTGCATGCCCGGGTTGTAGGCCTCGGTGACGAAGGAGGCGGCGGTGCTGACGGTGCCGCCCGGGCGGGTGATGTGCGAGATCACCCGGTAGTCGGCCCGCGCGTGCTCCTCGTCGAGCGTGATCGTGGTGTAGCCGCGCCGCCCGTCGTAGAACTTCATGTGCGGGTTGGCCGCCGTCAGGGTGCCCCAGTTGCCCGGGTGCTCCTCGCCGTCGCCGTCGCTGGCGATCGAGGTGCCGACGATCTCGACGCCGACGGTCCGCGAGTTCGGGTCGTCGAAGTTGCGCTTGACGTCCATCGCGTAGGCAACGTGCACGTCACCGGTGAGGATGACGAGGTTCTCGACGCCGATGTCCTCGACGCCGGCCAGCAGCCGCTCACGGGCGGCCGGGTAGCCGTCCCAGGCGTCCATGGACAGCTTGGAGGTCGCCGCGGTGGTGTTCTTCCGGCGGGAGAAGACCACCTGCTGCGGGACGACGTTCCACACCGCCTTGGACTTGCGGAAGCCGTCCAGCAGCCAGCGCTCCTGGGTGGCGCCCATCAGGGTGCGGGTCGGGTCCTCCGACTCCGGGGTGGGGAACTGCCAGCCGTCGCCGTTGGCCTGGTCGGAGCGGTACTGGCGGGTGTCGAGGATGTCGAACTGCGCCAGCTTGCCGTAGTGGTGGCGGCGGTACAGCTTGAGGTCGGTGGCGTCGGGCTTGGGCATGCGCAGCGGCATGTTCTCCCAGTACGCGCGGGTGGCGGCGGCGCGGCGGGCGACGAAGGCCTCCACCGACTGGTTCTTCTCGGGGATGCCCGCGGCGTAGTTGTTCTCGACCTCGTGGTCGTCCCAGGTGACGTACCAGGCGTGCGCGGCGTGCGCGGCCTGCAGGTCGGGGTCGAGCTTGTAGAGGGCGTACCGCAGGCGGTAGTCCTCCAGGTTGGTGGTCTCGTGGTTGAACAGCGCCGGCAGGGTGCGGTCGGTGTACTTGCGGTCGCCGCCGACGGCGTCGATGCCGTACTCGTAGATGTAGTCGCCGACGTGGAAGACGGCGTCCAGGTCCTCGTTCGCCAGGTGCTTGTAGGCGGTGAAGTAGCCGTCCTCGTAGGCCTGGCAGGAGACCAGGCCGAAGCGGACCTCGTCGATCTTCCGGCCGCGCGCCGGTGAGGTGCGGGTGCGGCCGACCGGGCTGACCCAGCTGCCGACCTTGAAGCGGTACCAGTGGACGCGGTCCGCGTCGAGGCCGTCGACGTCGACGTGCACGGCGTAGTTGAACTCGGCGTAGGCCTTGGCGGTGCCGCGCCGGGCGACCTTGCGGAAGGCCTCGTCGCGGGCGATCTCCCAGTCGACCTTGACCACACCGGTGGGCGGCAGGCCGTTGCCGGGCTCCAGCGGGCGAGGGGCCAGACGGGTCCAGAGCACGACGGCGTCGCTGAGCGGGTCACCGGAGGCGACGCCGAGGGTGAACGGGTTCTCGGTCAGCGCGCGGGGCGCGATCTCGGCGTCGGCGGCGTGGGCGCTCGGCAGGTTGGTGGTGAACGCCAGCGCGGCGGCGGCCGAGGTGACGGTCAGGAAGCGGCGGCGGCCGATCCCCAGCCGGGTCGCGGCCTCCCGGAACTGCTGGTCGTGCGAGGCCTGGTCGTCTGTGCGAGCCATGGGTCTGGACTGCCTTCCGTACGCTGGGCATGACCGGCGGGTGACACCGGCTGTGTACGGAGGGTATTGGAGTGGACCCCGCGGTACGGCGAGCGTCGCGGCCCCTGCGCAGAAGTGATCATCAGGTGATGACAGCAGCCGAATCGGGCAATCGGACGATAATGCCCCCTCACCACCGACGGGCCGTCGGACCGTGGGCGCCGCCGCACCGACGGGCCGGCACGGCGCCCGTAACCGAATGGGGCGGCCGGCGCGGACCCGCCCGCCCCACTCGGCCTGCCGGCCCCGCCCGCTCGCGGATGGGCGGGCGCCGCCCGTCCCTCCACCGCGAGCGGGTGGCCGTCCGCGAACACGGCCTCCCGGCCTGTGCGGACGCCGACCAGCAGGTCTTCGATCGGGCTCCGGTGACCAGCGCTCGAAAGCGCCCCGGAACACCGCGAGCACGCCCGCCCACCGTAGCGCTCCCCGACCGGCGTGTCAGGGCAACCACCTTGAGCGGAAGGCGAGTTCGGCGGGAACCCCGAACGTGATCACGACCGCGAACGAGCCGCAGCCAATCACGCCGCGGCACCCGGCCGCAAATCGGGCACCACGGGCCGACGGACCGTCATGGACCTGACTCACCAACGGGGTTCGGCGGTTCCGCCGAACCGGCCCCGACCGCTCCGGCACGCTTCCGCCCGGTGAAATCCCCGGGCGGACACATTTCCGGGCCACCGATATTCCGGCAAACGGCCGGTATCGTTCCGTTTCTTCAGAACGACTTCATACAGCCGAAACAGCCCACGCTTTCTTCGCCGCCGACCGGGTGCTAGCCTCGCTTCAATCTCGCGCCGCTTGAACCGCCCTTTACCCGGGTGATTCACCGTCGGAAATCCTGGACAGCCATGCAAGCCACCCCGTTTCGGTAATCCTGAAAGGGTTCAGCATGTCCGCTTCCGCCAGCTCCCCCGCCACCCCCGTCGGCCCCGGCCTGCTCACGCCGCGGCCGATCGTCGGGCTGCTCACCGACTTCGGGCTCGTCGACGACGCCGTCGGCATCTGCAAGGGCATGGTGCTCAGCATCGCCCCGCACGCCAACATCGTCGACGTCACGCACGACGTCACGCCGTTCGACATCTACGAGGCCGGCCTGTACATCCGCGACTCGTTCCGCTACTTCCCGCCCGAGGCGGTCTTCGCCTGCGTCACCTTCCCGCACACCGGCGTCCAGGACAACGCGATCGGGGTGCGCACGCCCCAGGGGCACACCTACTTCGCCCCCGACAACGGACTGCTCACCCGGATCGTCAAGGAGGCGGGCGTCGCCGAGGTCCGCCGGATCACCGCCGAGAAGGTTCGCCGACCCGTCATAGACCCGACGTTCTACGGGCGCGACATCGTCATTTCGGCCGCCGCGCACATCGCCAACGGAGTACCGTTCAGCGAGATCGGCGAGGAAATCGACGCCGCCGGGATCACCCTTCTGGAGATCGCCGAACCGGTCGTCGAGGGCGACTGGATAATCGGCGAGGTGGCGATTCTCGACAAGAACTACGGGAACGTCTGGACGAGCATCACCCGGGAATTCCTGGACACCCGCGGCATCGACTTCGACACCGAGCTGGAGATCGAGATCGGCGGCACCCGGCTCACCACCCCGCTGCGCCGCACCTTCGGCGAGACCGGCGAGGGCGAGCCGCTCGCCTACATCGCCAGCCGCGACCAGCTCGGACTCGCCCTCAACCAGGGCGACTTCGCCGCCCGGTACGGGGTGGAGCGCGGGCACGCGGTCCGCGTGAAGGTGCGCTGATCCCACCGTGCGCGCGCAGGGGTACGCATTCGCGCTGCTGACCGCCGCCTTCTTCGGCGCCGGCGCCGTGCTGGCCAACCGGGTCACCCGCGAGATCGACCCGCTGCTCACCACCGGGCTCAACCTGTCGATCGGCGCCGTGCTGCTGGCCACCCAGCTGGCGGTACGGCGCCGACCGCTGGTCCCGCGCGGCCTGACCGGGCGGGACTGGATCCGGCTGGGCTTCGTCTCGGTGGTCGGCACCGGCCTCTCGCTGGCCCTGGTGATCAGCGGACTGAGCCGGACCAGCCCGGTCAACGGCGGATTCCTCATCCAGCTCCAGGGCCCGACGGCCGTCCTGGCCTCCGTGCTGCTGCTCGGCGACCGGCTGCGCGGGTGGCAGTCGGCCGGGCTCGCGGTCACCCTGGCCGGCGGGGTGCTGGTGGTGCTGCGCGACCCCGGCGCGGGCTTCACCTCCGTCGGCACCGGCGACCTGCTGGTGCTGGCGGGCGCGGTGCTGGCCGGTCTCGCCTTCCTGCCCGCCAAGACGCTGATGGCCAAGGTGCCGGCGCTGCAACTGGCACTGTGGCGGCTGGTCCCGGCGGCGGTGGTGCTGCTGCCGGTCCTGCTGCTCACCCCCGGACCGCTGCGCTGGCACCCGACGGCGGGCACGCTCGGGCTCCAGCTCCTGCTCGCCGTCACCAACTTCTGCCTCGCCTACGTCACCCTGCACCTGGCGCTGGAGCGGCTGCGCCCCTGGGAGACGGCGAGCGTGCTGCAACTGGAGCCGGCGTTCACGGTGCTCGTCGCCCTGCTGGCGCTCGGGCTCGCGCCGACGCCGCTGCAGCTGGTGGGCGGGGTGCTGATGATCGGCGGCGGACTGCTCGCCAACCGGCCCGCACCGACCCGCGCCCCCGCACCGGCGACCACGCCCGCGACCGCCTCCGGACCGGCGACCACGCCCGCACCGGCCGCCACCCCCGCACCGGCGTCCCGGCCGGCCCACGACCCGGGCGACGGCGACCCGCCGTCGCCCGTTCCCACCCGACCCGCCTACCAGAACAGCCGAGGTACCACCCCATGAAGGCGATCCGCGTCCACGCCCCCGGCGGCCCCGAGCAGCTCCGGGTCGACGACGTCCCGGTGACCGAGCCCGCCGCCGGTGAGATCCGCATCCGCACCGAGGTCATCGGCGTCAACTACGTCGACGTCTACCACCGCCAGGGCGTCTTCCCCGTCGCCCTGCCGTTCGTCCCGGGCATGGACGCCGTCGGCACGGTCGACGCCGTCGGCCCCGGCGTCACCGAGCTGTCCGTCGGCGACCGCGTCGCCTACGGCGAACTCCCCGGCGCCTACGCCGAGTTCGTCACCGTCCCGGTGCGGCTGGCAACCACTGTGCCGGACGGCCTCGACTCCGGGACGGCCGCCGCCGCGATGCTCCAGGGGCTCACCGCGCACTACCTCGCGCACGACTCGCACCCGATCGCCAAGGGCCAGGTGGTCGTGGTGCACGCCGCCGCCGGCGGGGTCGGGCAGTTCCTGGTCCAGTTCGCCAAGCGCGCCGGGGCGCACGTCATCGGCACCGTCTCCACCGACGAGAAGGCCGCGCTGGTCACCGAGCTCGGCGCCGACCACGTCGTGCGCTACGACCGGGAGAACTTCCGCGAGGCCGTCCACCGGATCACCGACGGCGCGGGCGCCGACGCGGTCTACGACTCGGTCGGCAAGGACACCTTCCTCGACGGCCTCGACTCGCTGCGCCCGCGCGGCACCCTCGTCGTCTACGGCCGGGCCAGCGGCACGCCCGACCCGATCGACCCGTTCACGCTGGTGCAGAAGGGCTCGCTGAAGCTCACCTGGCCCAGCCTCACCCACCACGTGCTCACCCGCGAGGACTTCACCGCCCGCACCGGCGACCTCTTCGCCGGACTCCTCGACGGCACCCTGCGGGCCCGGATCGACCGCACCTTCGACTTCGCCGACGCCCCCGCCGCGCACGCCCGGCTGGAGCGCCGGGAGAGCCTCGGCAAGATCCTGCTGCGCCACCCGTAGGCACCCGCAGGCACCCGTAAGCACCAGCAGACACCGAGACCGACGCCCCGCCGGACGCCGCCCGCGTCCGGCGGGGCGTCACCTGCCCCGACAACCAGTCCGAACGGCCCCAAGCACGGGAGGACACTCACCCATGGCTCCCCACTCCCCCGGCCCGACCGCCGCCCGCCACCGCCGGATCGCCGTGGTCGGCGCCGGCCCGCGCGGCCTGTCCGTCCTCGAACGCCTGCTGGCCAACGAGCGCTCCCGCCCGTCGGCCGCCGCCCTCACCGTCCACCTCGTCGACCCCTACCCGCCCGGCGCCGGCCGGGTCTGGCGCACCAACCAGTCCCGGCTGCTGCTGATGAACACCGTGGCCTCGCAGGTCACCGCCTACACCGACCCGAGCGTCGCGATCGACGGCCCGGTCGAGGAGGGCCCCAGCCTCTACGCCTGGGCCAAGTCCGCCGTCCCGCAGGGCGCTCCGGGCGAGTACGACGAGCAGGTGCGGGCCGAGGCTCGCGCGCTCACCCCCGACGCCTACCCGACCCGCGCCTTCTACGGCCGCTACCTGCGCGACGTCCACCGCCGCATACGCGCCGGCGCCCCGGCGCACTGCCGGATCGTCGAGCACCGCACCCGCGCCGTCCGGCTGACCGACGCCGACCCGGTGCCCGGCGCCGCCCAGGTGCTGAGCCTCGCCAACGGCCGCCGGATCGCCGACCTGGACGCGGTGGTGCTGGCCCTCGGCCACCTGGCGACCGGCCCCACCGGCGCGGAACGCGCCCTGACCCGGGCCGCCGCCGCCCACGGCCTCGTCCACCTGCCGCCGGCCAACCCGGCCGACCTCGACCTCGCCGCCCTGGTGCCCGGCCGCCCGGTCCTGTTCCGCGGCCTGGGCCTCAACTTCTTCGACCACCTCGCCCTGCTCACCCGCGGCCGCGGCGGCCGGTTCGCCGAGCGCGACGGCCGGCTCGTCTACCACCCCTCCGGGCAGGAACCGCTGATCCTGGCCGGCTCGCGGCGCGGCGTCCCGTACCACGCGCGCGGCGAGAACGAGAAGGGCCCGCACGGCCGCCACCACCCCCGGCTGCTCACCGAGGCCCACGCGGCCCGGCTGCGCGAACGCGCCGCCGCCGGCAAGCCGGTGCGCTTCGCCCGCGACCTGTGGCCGCTGGTCGCCCGCGAGGTCGAGGCCGTCTACTACGCCACCCTGCTCGCCGCCGCCGGCCGCCCGGAGGACGGCGAGCGGCTCGCCGAGGAGTACCTGGCCGCCGCCGGACCCGCCCGCACCGCCGCGCTGCTCGACCGCCACGGGATCCCCACCGCGCAGCGCTGGGACTGGCACACGCTCGCCCACCCGTACGCGGGCCTGCGCTTCGCCTCCCGCGCCGAGCACCGCGCCTGGATCGTCGAGCGCCTGGAGCGCGACGTGCGCGAGGCCCGGGCCGGCAACCTCAGCGGCCCGCTCAAGGCCGCCCTGGACGTGCTGCGCGACCTGCGCAACGAGATCCGGCTGGCCGTCGACCACGGTGGCATCGAGGGCTCCTCCTACCGCGACGACCTGGAGTCCTGGTACACCCCGCTGAACGCCTTCCTCTCGATCGGCCCGCCGGCCTCCCGGATCGACGAGCTGCGCGCCCTGATCGAGGCCGGGGTGGTCGACCTGCTCGGCCCGGACGTCCGGATCGCCCTCGACCCGCGCGGCACCCCGCCCGCCTTCACCGCCCACTCGCCCGCGATCGACGCACCACCGCTGCGCGCCGCCGTCCTCGTCGAGGCCCGGCTGCCCGAACCCGACCTGCGGCGCACCGGCGACCGCCTGCTGCGCGGCCTGCTGGACGACGGCCAGGCCGGCGTCTACCGGATCCCCGACGCGGCCGGACCCGGGTACGAGACGGGCGGGCTGGCGGTCAGCGAGCGGCCGTACCACCTGCTCGACGCGAAGGGGCGGGCGCACCCGCGCCGCTTCGCCTACGGTGTCCCCACCGAGGCGGTGCACTGGGTCACCGCAGCCGGCATCCGGCCCGGCGTCAACTCGGTGACGCTGGGCGACTCCGACGCCATCGCGCGCGCCGTCCTCGCGCTGCGCCCGCTGCGCCCGGCCGTCGCCGTGGTCCCCGCCCCGCGCCGCCCCGCCCCGCGCACGCCCGTGCACCCCGGCTGACGCCGGCCATCGTCGCCCCGGCCCCTCCGTCCCGCCGGACGGAGGGGCCGGGGCTTCTCCCGTGCCCACCGGACACCGGGAACGGGGGGTGCGCTGGCGGGACGGCGGCCGTGCGCTGTGGGCCAATTCGGCACCGGGCCACCGAACTAACGTCTCAGCGTCGGTGGGAGGAACGGGCCCGGCCCCCGGGCCCGTTCGGCCGCCGCACCCCTCTCCGCCGCCCGCGCCGGGCGGCGGTCGTTCCCCAGCACAGGAGGCTTTCAAGGTGTCTGTCATGCCGGTCGGCGGGATCGTCCCCCGCTCGGAGGAGGACGTCGCCGGGAACGCCGCCGACGTCGTCGTCCGCAACGCCAGGATCCACACCGGGGACGCCCGCCGCCCGCAGGCCGGCGCCCTCGCCATCCGGAACGGTGTGATCACCGCAGTCGGGGACGACGCCGACGTCGCCCCGTTCGTCGGACCGTCCACCACCGTGGTGGACGCGCTCGGCCGGCGCGTCGTGCCCGGCCTCAACGACGCGCACCTGCACGTCATCCGGGGCGGCCTCAGCTACGTGCTGGAGCTGCGCTGGGACGGCGTGCGCTCGCTGCGCCAGGCGCTGGCGATGCTGCGCGAGCAGGCCGCCCGCACGCCCGAGGGCCAGTGGGTGCGCGTGGTCGGCGGCTGGTCGGCCGAGCAGTTCGCCGAGCGCCGGCTGCCGACCCCCGCCGAGCTGAACGAGGCCGCGCCGGACACCCCGGTGTTCGTGCTGCACCTCTACCAGTCGGCGATCCTCAACCGCGCCGCGCTGAAGGCCGTCGGCTACGACGCGACCACCCCCGACCCCAAGGGCGGCCAGATCGTCCGGGGCCGCAACGGCGAGCCCAACGGCATGCTGCTGGCCGCCCCCAGCGCCCTGGTCCTCTACTCCACCCTGGCCAAGGCCCCCGCCCTGCCGCCGGAGGACCGCAAGGCCTCCACCCGGCACTTCCTGCGCGAGCTGAACCGCTTCGGCCTGACCTCCGCGATCGACGCCGCCGGCGGCTTCCAGAACTTCCCGGAGAACTACGCGACGGTGACCGAGCTCGCCCGGGAGGGCCTGCTCTCGCTGCGCATCGCCTACCACCTGTTCCCGCAGACCGGCGGGCAGGAGCTGGACGACCTCAAGCGCTGGATCGACACGGTCCGCCCGGAGGACGGCGACGAGTGGCTGCGCCTCAACGGCGCCGGCGAGAACCTCACCTGGGCCGCCGCCGACTTCGAGAACTTCGCCGAGCCCCGCCCCGAACTCGGCTCCTACGAGGCCGAGTTCGAGAAGGCCGTCCGGCTGCTCATGGAGAACGGCTGGGGCTTCCGGCTGCACGCCACCTACGACGAGACCATCCGGCGCGACCTCACCGTCTTCGAGAAGCTCGCCGCCGAGGGCCTCTTCCCGCAGGGCAACCGCTGGCTGTTCGACCACGCGGAGACCGTGTCCCGGGAGAGCCTGGACCGGATCGCCCGGCTCGGCGGCGCGCTCTCCGTGCAGAACCGCCTCTCCTTCCAGGGCGAGACGTTCACCCGCCGCTACGGCGCCGGCGCCGCCGCCGAGGCCCCGCCGATCCGCGCGATGCTGGACCGCGGCCTGAACGTCGCCGCCGGCACCGACGCCACCCGGGTCTCCTCCTACAACCCGTGGGTCGCCCTGCACTGGCTGGTCTCCGGCCGCACGGTCGGCGGCCTGGCGATGCGCCCGGCGCAGAACCGGGTGGACCGGGCGACGGCGCTCGCGATGTACACCACCGCGGGCGCGGCCCTCACCGGCGAGCAGGACGTCAAGGGCGTGCTGCGGCCCGGCTGCTACGGCGACCTCGCGGTGCTGTCCGACGACTTCTTCACCGTGCCCGAGCACGAGATCCCGGACATCGAGTCCCTGCTGACCGTGGTCGGCGGCCGGATCGTGCACGCCGCAGCCGAGTACGAGGGCCTCGACGAGGAACTCCCGCCGATCAGCCCCGGGTGGAGCCCGGTCGCCCGCTTCGGCGGCTACCAGTCCACCGGCGCCCGTCAGGCGGAGCTGCTCGGCGAGGTCGTCGCCGAGTCCGAGCTGCAGCGCACCTGGCGCGTCGCCCGCGGCCACACCGTCGAGCGGGAGCTGCCGTTCGACCCGTGCTTCGTGCTCTGAGCCCTCGGCGGGCGAACACGGTCGGCCGGGACGACCGGGACGACCGGGACAGCCGGGAGAACCGGGACAACGGGGCCGGGAACAGAAACAGGACCAGGGACAGGAACGGGACACGATGGATACCGGACTACTCATCATCCGGGTGGTGGTGGGCCTGCTCATCGCCGGACACGGCGTGCAGAAGGTGAGCCACCACCTCGGCGGCAACGGCCTCTCCGGCGGGACCGCGGAGTTCGAGCACGACGGCTTCCGGGGCGGGACGCTCACCGCGCTCGCCGCCGGGGCCGGGCAGATCGGCTCGGGCCTGTTCCTGGCCCTGGGCGCGCTCACCCCGCTGGCGGCCATGGTCGCCATGGGCGTGATGACGGTGGCGATCACCGTCAAGGTGCCGCACGGGCTCTGGGTGCAGAACGACGGCTACGAGTACCCGCTGGTACTGGTGGCGGTCACCGGCTCGCTGGCGCTCACCGGCGCCGGGCGCCTCTCGGTCGACCACGCCGTCGGCCTGACCTCCTGGCCGCTCTGGCTGGTGATCCCCGCCGCCGTGTTCGGCCCGGTCAGCGGCCTGCTCACGCGGGCCGTCCTGCACCGCACGGACCCGTCGGCGGACCCGTCGGCGGGAGCGACGGCGGGAGCGGCGGCCGGTGCGCGCGCTGCTGACTGACGCCCTGCGGACGCTCGCCCCGCCGCGTTCCGACCGGCACGGGCCGCTGCCGCCGCTGATGCTGCTGCTGACGGTCGCCACCGGCGTGGTCGACGCGGTGAGCTACCTCGCCCTGGGACACGTGTTCGTGGCGAACATGACCGGCAACGTGGTCTTCCTGGGGTTCGCCCTCGCGGGCGCCCCGGGCCTGTCCGCCACCGCCTCGCTCGTCTCGCTGGCGGCCTTCCTGGCGGGTGCGCTCGCCGGCGGGCGGCTGGCCGGACGGTCGGCGGCCCACCGCGGCCGGCTGCTGGCCCTGGCCGGCGGCGTCCAGACCGTCCTCATGGCCGCGGCGGCCGTCACCGCCGCGGTCGTCGGCGGCGACGACGCCCAGTACCCGCTGATCGTGCTGCTGGGCCTGGCCATGGGTCTGCAGAACGCGGCGGCCCGCCGGCTCGGTGTGCCCGACCTCACCACCACCGTGCTCACCCTCACCCTGACCGGCCTGGCCGCCGACTCCCCGGCGGCCGGCGGTGCCGGGCCCCGCCCGGGCCGCCGGATCCTGTCGGCGCTGGCGATGCTGGTCGGCGGCCTGGTGGGCGCGGTGCTGGTCCTGCACGGGCGGCTGACCGTCGCGCTGGCCCTGGCCGCCCTGCTGGTGCTGGCCACCGCCGTCGTCGCCCGCCGGCTCTCGGCCGCGGACACCCACTGGGCCCCGCCGATCTCCTGAGCGGCGCGCCCGATGAGGCCCTCTCCAGGGGCCGGCCCCGCACCGCCGCTCCTCACCAGGGGCGGCGGTGCAGGGCTACGTGCACGGTGTCGACGATCTGGATCATCGCGGCCCGCGCGGTGCCGGTCGGGCAGCTCCCGGCCAGCAGCAGGAAGCCGTGCACCGTCCCCTGGTAGCGGGTCGCCACCACCGGGACGCCGGCCGCCCGGAGCCGGGCCGCGTAGGCCTCGCCCTCGTCGCGCAGGACGTCGGCCTCGGCGGTGACCACCAGGGCCGGGGGCAGCCCGGCGAGCTGCTCCAGGGTGGCGCGCAGCGGCGCGGCGGTCGCCTCCCGGCGCCGCCGCTCGTCGGGCAGGTAGGCGTCCCAGTAGCGGCGCATGTGGTCGCGGTGCAGGAAGTAGCCCTCGGCGAAGCGGTGGTAGGACGGGGTGTCGAAGTCGGCGTCGGTGACCGGGCAGACCAGTACCTGCTGGACCAGCCGGACGTCCCCGCGCTCGCCGGCCAGCAGGGTCAGGGCGGCCACCAGGTTGGCGCCCGCCGAGTCGCCGACGGCCGCGACCCGCTCCCCCGCCAGCCCGATCTCGTGGCCGTGCTCCCGGATCCACCGCAGGACGCCGTAGCACTGCTCGATCGCCACCGGGTAGCGCGCGCCGGGCGCCCGCGCGTAGTCGACGTAGACCACGGCGGCGTCGGTGCCCAGGGCGAGCTCCCGGACCAGTCGGCGGTGGCCGGTGGCGTCGCCGGGCGACCAGCCGAGGCCGGGCAGGAACAGGACCACGGGGCACGGCTCGGTGGCGCCGGCCGGCCTGGCCACCTGGACGGACACCCGCCCGGTGGGACCGCAGGGCAGCGCGAGCCACTCCGTGGTGGTGGCGCCCGGGTCGTCCGGATCCTCCGGATCGGTCCCGTCGGCGGGACCCGCCGCGGGCGCGTCGGCGGGCGGCGGCGTGAAGAGGTCCGGCGGTTCCGCCGCGGGCCGGTCGGCCGCCCGGGCGGCCAGGAACTCCTGGAGCGCCCGGTCGAGCACCGGTCCGTGGTCGGGGAAGGGGATGGGGTCGGGCAACTCTTCGCTCCTGGCTTTCGGTCGGTCGTGCGGCTGCGGGGCCGCGGTCCGGTGGGCGCGCCGGCCCGTCGGCCGGGCGGGTCCGTCAGCCGGACAGGTCCGCTGCCGCCCCGCGCCCACCGCGCCAGTCCCGCGGCGGCACCCCGTAGGCGGCGCGGAAGGCCCGGCTGAAGTGCGCCGGATTGACGAACCCCCAGCGCTGGGCGACCGCCGAGACCGTCGGCGCGGTGCGGCCGCGCCGGGCCAGCTCGCGGGCGCACTCCTCCAGTCGGCGCTGCTGGACGAGCTTGCCCACCGTCACCCCTTCGCCCTCGAACAGCCGGTGCAGGTAGCGGACGGAGATGTGGTGCGCCTGGGCGATCGGCTCGGGCCCGAGCTCGGGGTCGCCCAGGTGCCGGTCGATGTACCGGCGCACCCGGCGGACCAGCTGCGCGTTGGGGGTGTCCTGCCCGTCCGCCGCCCGGCTCAGGGTGAGTTGGGCGACCAGCGCGCTCAGCAGGTCGGCGAGGCTGCCGGCCAGCCGGTCGCCGACCGGCGCGGGGTAGCAGTGCGCGGAGGCGGCCAGGCCGTCCAGGAACGGCAGCAGCACCGGTCCGCACCCGTCCGCCGGGCCGACGGCCGTCGCCGACGCCCGCCGCAGGTCCTGCTCCGGCACGCCCAGCAGCCGGCGCGGCAGGTGGAACAGGTGGGTGCGGAAGCGCTCCGGGTAGTCGAAGGCGTACGGGCGGGCCGTGTCGTACAGCACGAGCCCGCCGGCCGCCACCTCGGCCCGGCGGCCGTCCTGCACCAGCACGGCCCGGCCGGAGACCTGCACGCCGACGCCGACCTGCGGTTCGCTGCGCGGCGCCCGGGCGATCAGGGCCGCCGTGCGGGAGAAGCGGGCGGCGTCCGCCTCCAGGGTGGAGACCCGCACGTGGCCGAGCCGGTGCGAGACCAGCAGCCCGTCGAACGGCCGCCCGGTGAGCGGGCGCAGTTCGAGCGGTACCAGGGTCCGCGACAGGGCCCCGCCCAGGTACGCCGCCTTCTCGCCGTCCGGGACCGAGGTGGTCGTCACCCGCACGCCCATCTGATCGCCTTCCGTCGGAATCCCTGCACGATCAGCCTGACCGGAAGGGCAGGCGACGCGTTAGGTCATCTGACTGTCGTCCTGAAGACGGGACGGGCAGGTGGGACGGACGGCGGTCGGGTCAGCGGGCGGCCGGGTGGCCGAGGGCGTGGGCGAGCGCGGCGCGGGAGGTGATCCCGAGCTTGGGGAAGATCTTGTAGAGGTGCGCCGCGACCGTGCGCGGCGACAGCCGCAGCCGCTGGCCGATCTCCTTGTTGGTCAGGCCGGTCGCGGCCAGCCGGGCGATCCGCAGCTCCTGGCCGGTCAGCAGGGCCGGCACCGACGGGGCCTCGGACGGTCCGCGCTGCGGCGGGACCAGCGCGTCGCCCGCCGCCCGCAGCTCCTCCTCGCACTGCGCCGCCCAGGGCGCGGCCTCCAGCCGGCGGAACACGTGGTGGGCCGTGCGCAGCACCTCCCGCGCCCCCGGCCGGTGGCGGCGGCGCAGCCAGGAGCCGTGGGCGAGCCGCAGCCGGGCGAGGTCGAAGGCCCACCGCTCGGCGCCCGGCACCTCGTAGGCGGCGCGGTAGGCGTCGTCGGCGTCCTCGTCCTCGGCGGCCACCGCGGTGGCGGCCGCGACCAGGAAGGCGTGCCGGCCGGAGATCTCCGCGGAGCGGGCCCGCCGGACGGCCGCGAGGTGGGCGAGCGCCTCCTCGCGCCGGCCGGCGTGCACGGCGGCGGCCACCAGGTCGAACACCAGCGCGTGGTGCCGGGGCGGGGAGCCCGCCGGCCGCCCCGGCGGGAGGAGCGCGCAGAAGTGCCCGTACGCCTCCTCGTGGCGCTGGTGGGCGAGCGCGGCCAGCCCGCGCAGATGGGTCAGGCGGTCGAGCACGAAGCGCATCCGGGCCCGGACGGCGGTCGGCCGCACGGCCCGCTCGACGGTGTCCAGCCCGGCCTCGTCGCCGCGCCCGGCCAGGAAGGCGGCGTGGTACTGGCGGAACAGCAGGGCGTTGGTGCGGTAGCCGAGTTCCTCGGCGATCTCCGCCTCGCGCAGGCAGTCGTCGGCCCGGTCCCAGTCGCCGAGCAGGAAGTCCTGGTGGCTCTTGGCCTTCGCCACCGAGCCCTGGCCGGCGTAGCCGTGCAGCCGGGTGAAGCGCTGCCACAGGTCGACCTCGGGGCAGTCGAGGGCCGAGGTGGTCCAGAGCAGCAGCCAGGCGGCGCCGGCCTCCTGCTCCGCGGTGAGGTCGCCGGCCACCGCCAGCAGGGCGTCGGCGACGCCCGGGCCCGGTTCCGTCCAGGCGCGCAGGCAGAGCCGGCCCACTTCGGAGACGGCGTCCCGGTGACGCTGCAGCGCCTGCCAGGCCCAGGGGTCGTCGGTGTAGCTGGCGGCCAGCAGCAGTTTGAAGAAGGCCTGCTCGACCAGCCCGCCGAAGGTGTCGGCGCCCGGCGCCGTCATGGTGTCGAGGGCGGCCGGCAGCAGGGCGGCCGAGGACGCGAAGTCGACGTGGTGGCTCTGGTCGGCGTAGACCACCGCGTAGGCGAACACCGGCGCGATGTCCGGCGGGACGGCGCCGGCCTTCAGCTCCTCCACCAGCGCGGCGGTGTGCCGCAGCTGCCCGCCGCGGGCGGCCATCACGGCGGCCCAGCTGAGCCGGCGGACGCGGTCGCCGGAGCCGGGGCTGAGCACGGCGGCGCGTTCGAGCAGCAGCGCGCCCTCGGCGTCGCCGCCGCGCCGGGCGAGGTCGCGGCCGGCCTCGGCCAGGCGGCCCGCGAGGTCCTCGTCCGGCAGCACCGCGGCGGCGGCCTCGTGCACCAGCCGCCCGGGGTCGTCCGGCGCGAGGGTGGCGGCCAGCGTCCGGTGGGCCTCGCGGCGCGCGGCGTCGGAGGCCGCCGAGACCACGGCGGTGCGGGCCAGCGGATGGCGGAACACCAGCTGCCCGGCGGCGTCGAGCCGGGCCAGGCCGTCCGCCTCGATCCGCTCCAGGATGTGCCGCACCTCGCCGTCCGGGACGGCGCGCAGCCACACGCCGCTGCTGAGGTCCGGGCCGGTGGCCAGGGCGGCGAGCAGCAGCAGGCGGCCGACCTCCGGGGTCATCGCGTCCAGCCGTTCGGCGAACAGCCGCTCCAGCCGGCGCCCGAGCGGCAGCCGCTCGGGCAGCGGGGCGACCCCGCGCTGCTGGGCGGCGGCCAGCTGGCGGGGCAGCTCGACCAGGGCCAGCGGATTGCCGGCCGCCTCGGCGAGCACCCGGTCGCGGGTGCCGCCGGCCAGCTCCGGGAAGCAGGTGCCGAGCAGCGCGGCGGCGTCCGCCCGGGGCAGCGCCCGGACCTCGACGGGCTCGGCCGACCAGGTCCGGGTGGCCGCCCCGTCCGGGCGGGTGGCGCCGGCGATCACCAGCGGCAGCTCGGCACAGCGCCGGTGCAGGAAGCCGAGGACGGTGGCGCTGGAGGAGTCGATCCAGTGCAGGTCGTCCAGGAGCAGCAGGACCGGGGCGGTGCGCACCGCCTCGTCGAGCAGGGTGAGGGCGGCGGCGCTGACGGCGAACCCGCTCGGGGCGCCGGAGCGGGCGCCGAACGCGCTCTCCAGGGCGTCCCGCTGGTGGGCGGAGAGCGCGTCGGAGCGCTGGAGCAGCGACCAGAGGGCCTGGTGCAGCGCGCCGAACGCGAGGTCGGTCTCGGCCTCGGCGCCGACGGCGCGCAGCACGGTGAAGCCGCGGTCGCGCGCGGCGCGCTCGGTCCAGGCCAGCAGGGTGCTCTTGCCGACACCCGCGTCGCCGCGCAGCAGCACGGTGGCGCCGCCCGTGCCGGCCCCGGCCCGGTCCAGGGCGGCGGTGAGCAGCCCGGTCTCCCGCTGCCGCCCGACCAGGGCCGGATCCTGCCTGTCGTGCGCCACGCGTCTTTCCTCTGAGGTCGGTCGGCCCCCTCGCGGGGCACTCCAGGCTATCGCCTGTCCGGGTCCCTCCGGCCCGCCGTGGGCGCGGGGGCGTCCTCGCTGCCGGCCACGGTCTGCACCCGGTCGGTGAAGCCGGCCATGAACTCGCGGTAACGGGACCGACGCATCGGGACCGTCGTTCCCCCCGATCGGGACCAACGGCCCGCAGACCCGCCGCCGCCGGACCGGCAGGCTGTATCCCAGAAGGACAGCACGGCACCGAGGAAGACCCCAACACCGAACCGAAGCACCGCAGTTGAACCGATCCACTGCACCGCCGCACGGTCCGGTCCGACATCCGTCGGTCCGTCCAGGTCCCGCCCGGGACCCCCCACCGAGGAGCCCGCCATGGCCGTTCAGCACCTCTCCGCCGCCCGCACCTCCGGCAACCCCTTCCGTCGCGCCGCCGCCCACCGCACCGCCTCCGCCACCGCCTCGGCCCCGCTCACCGCGGGCGGCGCCGCCCTGGCCACCGCCCGGATCGCCCTCGGCGCGGTGTTCCTCTGGGCCTTCGCCGACAAGACCTTCGGACTCGGCTACTCCACCGCCGACGGCCGCGCCTGGATCGACGGCACCTCGCCCACCAAGGGCTTCCTGAGCCACGTCTCCGCCGGCCCGTTCCGGGAGACCTTCCACTCCATGGCGGGCCAGCCCTGGGCGGACTGGATGTTCATGCTCGGCCTGCTCGGCATCGGGCTCGCCCTGGTCGGCGGTGTCGCCCTGCGGATCACCGCCGTCGGCGGAACCGCGCTGCTCGCCCTGATGTGGGCCGCCGAGTGGCCGCCCGCCCGCCACCTCGCCGACGGCAGCGCCAGCGGTTCGACCAACCCACTGCTCGACGACCACGTGCTCTACGCCGTGCTGCTCTTCGCCCTCGCCGCCACCGGCGCCGGCCGCACCTGGGGCCTCGCCCGCCGCTGGGCCGCCCTCCCGATCGTCCGCGACCACGCCTGGCTCCGCTGACTCACCACCCCCGACAGCCGGGACCGGTCGCGATCTCCCCCGCGACCGGCCCCGGCTCGTTTCCGTTCCCGTCCGCCACGGCACCGGTTCCGGGTTCCGTAGGATCCCCCGTCGCCCTCACCTTGCGCGGTGGCATTTGCCAGGCACCTGCGGAACGTATCCGGAGTGGTCAATTCACCTGCGAAGGCGAGGCGGTGACGCTAGAGTCACGCTCGTAACAACCGCCGCCCCGACCGCCGGCGGATGCACACGGAGCACCCCGTACCACCGCACGCACCAGCGGCCCGTCCGCCGCGACCGGCGCCGGACCGGGCCGACATGCCGCCGAGCAGACAGGGACCCCGTGCCATGACCGTCCGACCCGGCCGACGGACGGCGACCGCCGTCGCCGCCGCCGCCCTGAGCACCGGAGCACTGCTGGGAGCCGCACCCGCCGCGCCCGCCGCCCCGGCCACCTCCACCACCACCCCCGCCATGACCGTGCTGCCGACCGGCGTGCCCGGAAAGTCCTACAGCGATCCCACCGGGGTCAACGGCTCCGGCGTCGTCGTCGGCTACGCCTACGCCTCCGGGCAGGGCGTCGAGGCCAGCGCCGTCCGCTGGGCCGCCGACGGCACCCCCGCCACCCTCCCGCCGCTGCCCGGCGAGAACTTCGCGCAGGCCCTCGGGGTGAACGACGCGAACCTCGCCATCGGCATCTCCTGGCCCACCGGCCGCACGTCCTGGCAGTCGACCGCCGTCCGCTGGGCCGCCGACGGCACGCCCACCGCCCTGCCTCCGCTGCCCGGCGACCTGTACAGCAGGGCGGCGGCGATCAGCGGCAGCGGCATCGTGGTCGGGACGTCCTACACCAGCTCCGCCGGCACCCACGCGGTGGCCTGGCGCCCGGACGGCACCACCGTCACCCTCGCCCCGCTGCCCGGCGACACCGCCAGCGAGGTCACCGGCGTCAACGCCGCCGGCCTCGCCATCGGCCGCTCCTACACCACCGTCGGCTCGTTCCACGGCATCGTGTGGAGCCCGGACGGCACCCCGGTCCGGTTCCAGACCGGCCCGACCTCCGGCAGCGGCGACTGGCCGGTGGGGATCAACGACGCCGGCACGGTGGTCGGCGTCGCCGACCGGCCGCAGGGGATCGGCACCAGCCGCCACGGCCTGGTCCGCGCGCCCGGCGGAGCCCTGCGCGACCTGGGCCCGTACACCTCTCCGACCGCGATCAACGCCTCCGGCACCGTCGTCGGCCAGTACCAGCCGGACCTGGGCCAGCTCAACACGCACGCCGCCCGCTGGAGCCCGGACGGCACCCTCACCCCGCTGCCCCGGGAGCCCCTGACCGGCGGCAACTCGGCCGCCGTCGGGATCAACGGCTCCGGCACCGCGATCGGCTACGCCTGGGACGGCATCCCGGCCCGCCAGTACCAGTCGGGCCGGATCTGGGCGGCCGACGGCACCCTCACCAACCTCGCCCCCAACAGCTCCGACAACACCACCCTGTTCGTCAACGACGCCGGTCTGGTCGTCGGCCTCTTCCTGCTCCGCTCCCCGGGCAGCCTCTACCCGTCCCACCTGACGGTGGTCTGGCGCCCCTGACACCCCGCCGGCCGGCTCACACGCTCATGCCGTAGCCGATCTCCTCCGCGGCCACGCACCAGAACGAGTTCTCGTCGGCGACGGCCGCGGCGTCGCGCTCACCGAACCCCTCCAGCAGCCGTTCGGTGAGCGCCTCGGCCGCCTCCTCCGCCGCCTCCCAGGCGGCATCGTCGTCCAGGCCGTCACCCGGGCCGTCGTACGCGGCGGCCTCGGTGGCGGCCGCGTCGTAGGCACGGGTGAACGCGACGAAGGCCGCGACACCGCTGTTCACCAGATCGCGCCCGCCGCCCTCCGGCAGGCACCAGAGCGAACCGTCGTCACGCCGGACCGCGAGCGCGCTCAGCCCCGGGTCGACCGCGACCAGGGCGTAGCGGACGCCGTCGACCACGCGTTCCGCGAACGGGGCGTCCTGCCAGGCGCCGGGGTACGGGCAGCCGGCGCGGCCGGCCAGCAGGGAGGCGAGTTCGGCGTCGTCCATGCGGGCAAGCTACCCCGCGCCACCGACATCGCCCGCCCCGGCCGCCTCCACCAGCACCAGCGTCCCCGTGCTGCCCGCCCGGACGGCGTGCCGGGCGCCCGCCGGCACCCGGTACAGCTCGCCCGGGCCCACCGTCACCTCGGACCCGTCCACCAGCAGTTCGAGCCGGCCGTCGAGCACCAGCAGCAGCTCGGCGTCCTCGTGCGCCTCGACGGGCAGCGGCCGCCCGTCCATCCGCAGCACCTTCACCGCGGCCGTCCCCACCCGCCCGAGCACGGTGGAGTCCCACGGCGTCGGCAGCGCGGACGCCGTCGCGTACAGGTCGAGCGGGCTCATGGCGGCCTCCTCGGCGGCCCCGCCCGCCGGGGTGGCGGACGGGGCTCGCGGTGGTGTTCGGAAGGGACGGCTCCGGACGCTACCCGACCAGTGGCTCCGGTTGGTCGACCGTTTGGCAAAGCCTCTCCGCCGCCGCTCCGGGCTCCGCTCCGAGCCGGCGCCTCAGCAGCACGGCGGCCAGCGCCGCCAGCGCGAATCCCGCCCCGACCCAGGGCAGTTGGCGCACTCCCGCCCCGGCGACGACGAGTCCGCCGACCGCCGTGCCGAGGGTGATGCCCAGGTTCGAGAAGGAGATGAACAGGCTGTTGCCGAACTCCGGCGCGTCCTTCGCGTCCCGGGCCAGCCAGGTCTGGCTCACCACCAGCCCGCCCGAGTGCACCGCGCCCCAGAGCAGCACCGCGAGCACCATCGCCGCGGGCCACGGGCCGACCGCCCGGACCACCGCGTAGACGAGCACGTACAGGACGGGGAAGGCGGTCACCGTCCGGACCGGGTGGCGTTCCAGCAGCCGCCCGAAGACGAGGTTGCCGAGCACCATCACGATCCCGAAGGCCATCAGCAGAGCGCCGACCGTGGACCCGCCGAAGTGCGTGACGCGCTCCAGGTACTCGGCGAAGTAGCCGTAGACGGAGAACATCGCGGCGAACACGGACACCACGGCCGCCAGCGCGAGCCAGAGCCGGGGGCGGCGCAGGATCCCCAGCTGGGTGCCGTAGGAGAGCCGCCGCTCGGCGGGCATCGCCGGGAAGAGCGCCAGGATCCCGATCAGGGCGAGCAGGTTGGCGCCCGCGCCGAACCAGAAGGCCGCCGCCAGGGAGACGTGTTCGGCGAGCGCGGAGGTGACCGGCACGCCGAAGGCGAAGCCGAGGGTCACCCCGGCGAAGACCGTGGTGGCGGCCCGGGTCGCCTTCTCCGGGGGCACCAGCCGGGCGGCGGCGGTGAGCGCCACCGCGAAGAACACCGGGTGGAAGACCGCCGGCACGATCCGGAAGACCAGCATCACGGCGAACCGGTCGGTGAGCGCGTAGACGGCGTTGGACAGGGCGAACACCGCGAGGGCGACCGCCAGGACGGTCTTGCGCCGCACCCCGGAGGCCAGCAGCGTCGCGAAGGGGCCGGCGACGGCCACCACCAGCGCGAACACGCCGACCAGCCACCCGGCGGTGGAGGGCGGCACGGCGAGTTCCTCGGAGACCCGGGGCAGGACGCCGACGACGCCCATCTCCGTGGTGATGATCCCGAACACCCCCAGCGAGAGGGTCAGCACGACCGGACCGGTCTTTCCCATGGCAGACCAACCTACAAATCTAGATAGTTGGATGAATTTGGGCGCAGAAAGGCCCGTGGAAGGGCCGCGCACGGGCGCAGCAGGGCACGGCGCGGCCTTCTCCGGGCGTCAGAGCTCGTCGCGGACGTACGCCGCGAAGGCGGCGATCGTCTCCTCGTCGCGGCGGTAGAAGGTCCACTTGCCGATCCGCTCCGAGACCAGCAGTCCGGCGTCCCGCAGGATCTGCAGGTAGCCGGAGACCACCGACTGGGCCAGCCCCGAGCGTTCGCGGATGTCCGTCACACAGACGCCGATGTGGAAACCGACGCCGCGCTCGCGGTAGTACGCCTCGTCGAAGTAGCGCTCGGGCGTCTTCAGCCAGTGCAGGAACTCCGCCCGCGCGGGGTTCGCGAGCGCCTTGTGAACGGCCAGCGGATCCACCGCGCACTCCTTTCGCGAGCCCCTCAAGACGCATCCAATATTCTCGATACGAAGAAACCTGTCAACCCGGCCGGCGGTCAGCGGGAGAGGCCCGCGTGGTGGGCGAGGATGGCGAGGCGGACGCGGTCGCGGGCGGCGAGCTTGTGCAGCAGGCGGCCGATATGGGTCTTGGTGGTGCCCTCGGTGATGTGCAGCCGGACGGCGATCTCGGGATTGGTGAGGCCGTCGCCGACCAGGGCGAGCACTTCGCGCTCGCGGGCCGTGAGGGCGGCGACGGCCTGGCGGGCCCGGGTCCGCGCCGGGTCCTCGGGAACGTCGGCCGGGCCGTCGGCGAGCAGTCCGGCGATCAGCCGGCGGGTGACCCGGGGCGCGAGCGCGGCCTCACCGGCGGCCACCGCCCGGGTGGCGGCGAGCAGTTCGGCCGGCTCGGCGTCCTTGAGCAGGAAGCCGCCGGCGCCGGCGCGCAGCGCATCGCGCACGTACTCGTCCAGTTCGAAGGTGGTGAGGATCAGCACCCGGCTGCCGGACGGCCCGGCGACGATCCGGCGGGTGGCCTCGATGCCGTCCAGGCCGGGCATCCGGATGTCCATCAGGACGACGTCCGGCCGTTCGCGGTGGGCGAGTTCGACGGCCTGCGCGCCGTCGGCCGCCTCGCCGGCCACCGTGAAGCCGGGGGCGAGGCGCAGGATTCCGGCGAACCCGGCCCGCACCAGGGCCTGGTCGTCGGCGACCACGACGCGGATCGTCACGGGCGGACCCCCGTCGCGGCGGCGAGCGGCAGCCCCGCGTCCAGCGGCAGGCCCGCCGTGACGCGAAACCCGCCGGACGGCGTCGGCCCGGCGAGGCACCAACCGCCGTACGGGGCCACCCGTTCGCGCATCCCGGCCAGGCCGCTGCCGCCGGACGGCGCGGCGGCGCGGGCGCGGCCCTCCGCTCGACCCTCGGCGGGACCGTCGTCGGTGACCTCCAGCCACAGCTCGCCGTCCCGGTACTCCACCTCCACCCGGGCCGCCGCCGCACCGGAGTGGCGGACCACGTTGGCGAGCGCCTCCTGCACGATCCGGTAGCCGGACAGGCCGACGCCGGGCGGCAGTTCACGCTCCCGGCCGCGGATCCGCACCCGCACCGCGACGCCCGCCGCACCGGTCCGCTCCGCCAGCCGCTCCAGGTCCGCCGCCGCCAGACCGGGCGCGGGGGCGGACGGCGGCTCGCCCGGCTCGGCGTCCTCGCGCAGCACGGCCAGCAGCGCCCGGGTCTCGCGCAGCGCCTCCGCGCTCACCGTCCGGATCGCCGCGAGCGCCGCCCCGGCCGGCCCGTCCTGCTGCCCGGCCCGCTCCAGCGCGTACCGGCCGTAGCCCGCCTGGACGCTCACCACACCCAGGCTGTGCGCCACCACATCGTGCAACTCCCGTGCCAGCCGCAGCCGTTCCTCCGAGGCGGCGGCGCGCTCCAGGGCCACCGCCCGGGCGGCCAGCGCGGCGGTGTGCGCGCGGTGGCGGCGCACCGCGTCCCCCACCGCCCAGCCGGCCGACTGCCCGATCACCGCGAGCAGCACATTGCCGCCCACCTCGGCGGGCGCGGCCAGGGTGACCGCCCAGCCGGCGACCGCCGTGCCGAGCACCACCCGCGCGGCCCGCCGCTCCCGGGCCGCCGCCGTGTACACCACCAGCGTCCCGACCAGCACCGCCCAGAACCCGACGACCAGCGCGATCGCGGGCTGCCGGCAGGCCGCCACCGTCCCCGCCCAGGCGAACAGGGCGAGCCCGCAGGCCCCGACCGGGTCCCGCCGCCGGGCGGCCAGCGCCATGCCGAGCACCACGGTGGCGAGCAGGGCGACGGCCACGGTGGCCGGGCCGTCCGGCGGCGGGTTGCCGCGCCCGTGCGGGTCGAAGTGCCGGGCGGCTTCGAGCACCCGGGCGGCGGTCACGGCCGTGCCGACCAGCGCGGCCAGCGGGTCGGTCCACACCCGGTGCGCGGGCGTCAGCCGTTTGGTCCACGGGACGGGCGCGACCCGCTCGTCGTTCTCCACCCGGCCAGGCTAGCCACGGGCGGGCGGGCCGACATCCGACCACGGTCGTATGCCCACGGCCGGACGCGCCGGACGATCCCGGGACGCCACCGTGGGGCCGCAGAGACCAGCCCGCCCCTTCGAAGGAACAGCCCTATGCCGCACCACCGTTCACGCCCGGCCGTCGCCGTGCTCACCGTCCTGCTGGCCACCGGCGCACTCGCCACCACCGCCGCACCCGCCGCCCAGGCCACCGGGGTCGCCGCGCGCACGGGTACGACCAGTACCGCCCCGATCCCGATCACCCTGCCCGCGCCCACCGGCCCGCTGCCCGTCGGCACCACCACGCTCCACCTCGTCGACCCCCGGCGCCCCGACCGCTGGGCCCCCACCCCGCGTCCGCGCGAGCTGATGGCGCAGCTCTGGTACCCGGCCGCCGCCTGCGGAGCACCCGCGCACCGGCTCGCGCCGTGGACCGGCCCGGCCGAGCAGGCCCACCTGGAGTCCGACTACCTCGGCGCCGCCCCCGGCCGGCTCACCTGGCCGGTCACCCACTCCCGCGAGGACGCGCCCGCCGACCGCACCACCCGCCACCCGGTGGTCCTCTACTCCCCCGGCTCGCGCTCCGACCGTTCCTTCGGCACCCTCGCCGCCGAGGACCTCGCCTCCCGCGGCTATGTGGTGGTCTCCCTCGACCACACCTTCGACGCCGGTGAAGTCGTCTTCCCGGACGGCCGGCTGGAGGTCCGCAACAAGCCGGCCGTGTTCGCCATGACCGACGAGGAGATCGTCGCCTACCGCACCGCCGACACCCGCTTCGTCCTCGACCGCCTCACCGACCTCGCCGCCGGCACCAACCCGGACGCCGAGCGGCGCCCCCTCCCGCCGGGCCTCGGCGCGGCCCTGGACCTGGGAGCCGTCGGCGTGGCCGGGCACTCGATGGGCGGCGCCACCGCCGTCCAGACCCTGCACGACGACCCGCGCGTGCTCGCCGGGGTCTCCCTGGACGGACCGGTCTTCGGCACCGTCGCCACCGACGGCCTGGACCGCCCGCTGCTCCTGTTCGGCGCCGCGGACGACCGGCCGACCCGCGACGCCATGTGGGACTCGCTCTGGCCGCGCCTCACCTCCTGGCGCCGCCAGCTCCTGATGGACGGCTCCGGGCACGGCAGCTTCGCCGATCTGGAGGTGCTGTTCTCCGCCGCCCGTTCCGCGATGTCCTGGACCGACGAGGAGGTCGACCACCTCATCGGAACGGTCCCGCCGCTGCGCGCCGTCGCGGCCCAACGCGCCTATCTGGCGGCCTTCTTCGACCTCCACCTCCGCCACCGGCCGACGCCGCTGTTCACCGTCCCGTCCCCCGCGAACCCGGAGGTCCACCTGGTCCGCTGACAGCGGCGGCCGGAGCGGATTCTAGGTGGCCGGGGCGGGGTCCGGGCGGCAGGACAGGTCCCGCTCCGGCAGGACGCCGGTGGCGAGGAACCGGTCGGCGGCGGTGACCGCGCAGGACGGCGTCCACCGGTCGTAGGCGCCGTGGTTGCCGCCGTCCACCGTGACCATCCGGGCCCGCCTGCCGAGCGCCGCCCGCATGCCCAGCGCGCCGACCAGCGGCGTCGCCGGGTCCCGCTCGGTCTGGAGCAGCAGGATGTTCGCGGGCCCCCGGTCGGTGATCCGGACCGCGGGTTCCACGGGCGCGGGCCAGAACGCGCAGGGCCAGACGTTGGCGCCCATGCCGCCGACGATCGGGTGGCGCCGACGGCTCTCGGTGACGTCCCGCTGGTACCGGCCGAGGTCGCGCGACGCCGGGGTGTCGCCGCACATCACCGCCGTCAGCGCGACCACGTCGTTGTCGTCCGGGATGCCCGGCGTGCCCTTGGCGAGCCACCAGTACGGGACCGGGCCGGCGCCGTCGGAGGCGAGGAAGCGCCACCAGTCGGCGATCTCCGGGAACAGCGCGGTGTGGTAGGAGTCCAGGCGGTACAGCGTCCGCCACAGGTTGCCGTTGACCGGCCCGGCCACCGGGTGGGTGACCGGCGTCCGGTCCAGTCTGGCGGCCAGCGCCAGGTAGTTGGCGCGGACGGCGGCCGGGGTCGCGCCGAGTCCGAGGGCGGCGTCCTGCCCGGCCGCCCAGGCGGCGAAGTCCTCGAAGCGCAGTTCGGCGGCGTGGTCCCAGGTCGCGAGCCGGTCCTGCCAGGTGGCGGCGGGGTCGACGCTGCTGTCCAGGACGAAGCGGTCGGTCCGCCCCGGGAACAGCTCGGCGTAGACGGCGCCCAGGTAGGTGCCGTACGAGGCCGCGCGGTAGGAGATCCTCGGCTCGCCGAGGGCGGCGCGGATCCGGTCCAGGTCGCGCGCGGTGTTGGCGGTGGTCAGGTGGCGGATCGATTCGCCGTTGCGGGCCAGGCAGTCGCGCGCCAGGTCCCGGGCGAAGCGCACGTTCGGGGCGATCGAGCCGTCGGGGGACGGGAACGGGAAGACCAGCTCGTAGGGCACCTCGGCGGCCGTCCGCCCGCAGGTCAGCGGCGCGCTGCGGCCGACCCCGCGCGGGTCGAAGCTCACCAGGTCGTACCGGTCCAGCACCTCGCGCGGGTAGCCGGCCTCCTGGGAGCTGGGCAGGTGCAGGCTGGCGACGCCCGGGCCGCCACCGTTGTGCACCAGGATGCCGCGCCGCAGCCCCGGCTCGGCGGTCGCCAGCTTCGACACCGCGATCTCGATGCTCCGCCCGCGCGGGGCCCGGTAGTCCAGCGGCACGCGGACGGTGGTGCAGCGCAGCCGCGGGTCCACCGGCGCGCCCGACGGGTCTGCGGGGCAGTCCGTCCACACCAGTGGCCGGGCACGTTCCGCCGGATCGGCCTGCGCCACTGCGGCACCCGCGAGCACCAGGGCGAGTGCGGCGACGGCGGTTCTCAGGGGTCCTCGTAATCTCATAGGTCTGGACCATAGGGGCGGGTGCGGCGCGCTGTCCTCCCCCTGCGGGGGTAGCGGCCGCGCCCTCCCGCCGGCCGGCGCCCTGCTGCGCTCCCCGCCGGGGCTTCCGTAGGATCTCGTCCGTGGCCAATCGACGTGAAATCGAGCGCGAAGTCCTGGGGGCCATCGCGGAGTTGTCGGCCTGCCGACTGTCGACGGGCGAGCTGTTCCGCGCCCTCCACGCCCTGCTGGCGGGCCCGCTCGGCTTCGACG
Source organism: Kitasatospora sp. NPDC057965 (assembly GCF_042887135.1). NCBI lineage: Bacteria > Bacillati > Actinomycetota > Actinomycetes > Kitasatosporales > Streptomycetaceae > Kitasatospora > Kitasatospora sp. NPDC057965. The sequence continues at coordinate 153,370 of NZ_JBHVPZ010000017.1, read as the reverse complement.
GCGGCTGCTGGCACGGCACCGACCCGGTCACCGGCTTCCCCACCTCCACCGTCGCCGACGGGCTCGACCCCGGCCGGTTCGAAGAGGCCGTGCACCTGGAGATGTTCAGCGACGACAGCACCAACTTCACCGCCATCCGCGCCGCCGGACACCGGGTGCAGACCCTCCACCGCGCCACCGGCGGCCGCCCCGAGACCAGCGTCCGCTACCGGGAGCTGCTCCGGTCCTGCGGCTACGGCGACGAACTGCGCATCAACTTCGACCACGGCGGCGGCCGCTGGGCCAGCGCCGCCTTCATGCGCGGGCACGCACGCGGCCGCTTCGGCCCGGCCGAACTGCGGCTGGCCGAACGCATCACCACACCCATCGGCGCCGCCCTGCGCAACGCCCACCTGGTGACGCTGCGCAGGGCCCGCACCGACGGGTCGGTGCGGGCCGGCCACCCGCCGGCCGTCGCGATCCTGGACGCGCAGGGGCGCCTGCGCTCGGCCGACGCGGGAGCCCGCGAGCTGATCCGGCGAATGGCCGAACCCATCTCCCACGCCTGCGCCGCGCCCACCGGCTTCCTCACCGTCGCCTGCCAGGCCGCACGCAACGCCGGCACCTCGGAGGTGCGGGTGTGCACCCCGGACGGCCAGTGGTTCGCGCTGTACGCGTCGCCGCTGGACGGCGGGGGCGGCGAGGGTGGCGGGGGCGGCGGCGAGGTCGCCGTCCTCATCTCCCCCGCCTCGCCCCTGCACCGCCTGCCGGTGGCGATCCTCGCCCACGGCCTGTCCCCGCGCGAACGCCAGGTCGCCCTGCACGCGGTGCGTGGCAGCAGCACCAAGGACATCGCCACGCTGCTCCACCTGACGGTGCCCACGGTCCAGCAGCACGTCACGGCCATCCTCGACAAGACGGGCGTGCGCAACCGGCGCGAACTCGTCGCCCTCCTGACGGCCGATCATCTGCCGACGCTCGGCCTGCCTCCGAGCACGTAGCGGGGGATGCCCGCAGGGGGGGCGGCCGGTCGGTTCCCGGACCGACCGGCCGCCGGAGACGGGTCGTTCAGTCCCAGGGGTTCGCGGGCTGGCCGCTGATGGCGGTCCAGAACCGGGTGCCCGTGGGCAGTGTGCCGTTGGCCCACAGGCCCCAGCCGTGGCCGTCGTGGAACTCCGCCATCCGCCAGCCGCCGCCGAAGCTGCCGGCACACTTCGCGTCGGCGACCGCGAGGCTCGGGAGCTGCCAGCCGGCCAGCCCGGTGGTCGCCTTCACCTCACCGCCCGCCCAGGCGTGGAACCCGCTGGTGGGTATCCCGTTGGGGGCCGAGCGTCCGTCCTGGCGGATGCACAGCACCGGCAGCACCGCGTTGGCGGGGTGGTCGCCCTGGTACGGGTTGCTGTGGCTCAGGTCGTCGAACCCGACGTGCACCAGGTTGTCCGCGCGCTGCTCCAGGGTGGTCCAGGTCATGCCGGCGTGCCCGCCCGGGGCACCCCAGACCGTCTCGTAGGTGGTGCGGTCGATGTCCCACTGCTGGAGGGCGGAGCCGCCCTGGGCGCAGACGTTCGCGATGAGCGTCCAGCCGCCGTAGCGCTTGCCGACGTTGTCCAGGCACCAGCCGGTGTCCGGGTTCCTGATCTTCATCCCGACCAGGCCGTAGAGCGCCGGCGAGGGTTCGTAGCGGGTGATCGAGAACAGCTGCTTGGCGTCCCACGGCGCGCAGGACTTGACGGTCGGCTTCACCTCGGTGAAGGACAGGCAGCCGTGGCCGCGGGACTCCGCGAGCATGAACTGGTCGGGCCCGAGCCGGTTGATCACCCACATGCCGGGGTTGTCCGACGGGGCGCAGGGGTGCATGTCCTGGCCATTGACCGCGCCGTCCGGACAGCGCTGGGAGGCCTGGTTGAGCAGCACGGTCGCCGGGCCGTCCGCCGAAGCGGCGGTCGGCAGCAGCCCCAGACCCGCCAGTGCCAGCGCGAGCGCCAACAGGACACGTCTGACTGAGGAGAAACGCACGAAGCACTCCATGGTTGATCGACTGGTGCGGGAAGAGGAGCGGGCCGGCCCGATCGGCCCCCAGTTTGTCCGTGTCCGGTCGACACCCGGTATCCGAGTTTTCTAGGAGGCTCCGCCCCCACGCCGACACCGTGCACGTCGTCCTGGTGCTCGGCGACCCCGACGACGAGCAGCTGACTGTCCGCAGCAGCGGCTACCTCGGCATGGGCGGGATCCCGGGCGCGACGCGGGCGTGCCGACGACCGCCTGACCGGAGCGCCCTCCGGAGCGGGCGCGCTCAGGGCCTGCGCTCCGGGCGTTCCACGACGCGGAGTGGGAAGTCGGCCCTTCCGACTTCCCACTCCGGGGGCGACGAGGCGATGTGGCGGTCGAGGTGGGGCGGAGCCGCACGCCGTCGTCCTCCCGAAGGGGTACCGTCCCGCGCCTCGGCCGACCGGAGGCCGGCCACGTCACCGGGCTTGTGAGGGAAGCCAGCCGTTCTGCACCGCCCGCACCCCGAACTCGAAGCGACTGCGCGCGCCCAGCCGCTCCATCAGCTCCGTCGCCACCCGCCGCGCGGTGCGCGGCGAGACGCCCAGCCGCTTCGCGATCGCCTCGTCCGTCAGCCCGTGCGCCAGCAGCCGCACCACCGTCGACTCCTGGGTGCTGAGCCCGCCCTCCTCCGGCGCCGCCGGCGAGGCCGCGCCCAGCGGCTGGGCCTGCGTCCACACGTGCTCGAACAGCGCGCACAGCGCCATCAACGTGCCGTCCCCGCTCAGCACCACCGCACCCGCCCGGGTGTCGTCACCCCGCACCGGGATCAGCGCGGTCGTCCGGTCGAAGATGATCATCCTGGTCGGCAGCTCCGGCACCGTGCGCACCTCCCCGCCCAGCTGCGCCAGCCACCCCACGTACGACACCGTCGGCTGGCTGTTGCGCACACTGTCCTGGTAGACCGTGCGCATCCGCACGCCCCGGCCCAGCAGGGCCTCGTCGTGCGGACGCGAGGCGTCGATGCTCTCCGGACTGTGCCCGCCACCGGGCGCGAAGGTCATGATCTCGGTCGTCAGGCCGTGCGCCAGCGCGGCGATCCGGTCCCGGATCCGGTCGAGCCCGACCAACTGCTCGACCCCCGCGTTCGCGCTGTCCGGCCGTAGGTCCGCGAACTCCGCGATCAGCTGCGCCGCCGCGGCCCTGGACGCCTCGACCCGCTGCTGCTGGGCGGCCAGTTCGGCCTGCTGGCGGGCCATCAGCAGTTCCATGCCGACCTCAGGCGACACCGCGCACAACTCGCCGGCCCGCTCGTAGGACGGGCGGATCAGCGCCAGCGTGCTCAGCAGGTCCAGGCACCGCCGGATCTCCCCCTCGTCCTGGCCGAGGCGCTCGGCCAGCGCCCGCACCCCGTCGCAGGGATGCGCGAGCATGCTGCGGTAGACGGCTTCCGAGACGGCATCAAGCCCCAGTGCAGTGAGCAACGCCCGTTCCCCCGGTGTCACATCGATTGATGATTCGCATGCGATCATCTCATGCAGGCGTTCGAACCGGCCAGGGCAATCTGCCTGGACACTTTCGGCAGAGGCCGCATCCGGCCACCCCGGGTGCCTATGCCGAACGGGGACGGTTCGACAAAGTCCCACCATGTACCTCATTCACGCCCGGATCCAGCCACCCGGCCCCGCCCCGGGGCCGGACGCCCCGCTCGGGCCCGGTGCCGCCCGGGCGCTGCTGGCCGCGGCCCTGCCGCAGGAGCGCATCGAACACGTCGTGGTGCACCCGGCCGACGGCGACGACGGCTGCGACTGCGTCGTCCTGGGTGTCTTCCTGCTCGCCGAACGCCTGGAGGACGCCGAGTGCACCGTCGCCGCGTTCTGCCGCCGTACGGCCGAGGTGCTGCCCGCATTGCGCGGCTGGACGCTGTCCTCCGTCAACGCCCCGCTCGTCGCCCCGTTCTACGAGCGGCTGCTGGACGGAAGCGGCCCTGCTGGACGAATCCGTCCACTGCCGTTTTCGTCCAGCGAGAACCCCTTCCACCCGTTCTGAGCTGCGGCGAAGCTATTGATCAGCAGCCGGGCCCACCGCCCGGGAGGCCACCGGACGAGCGTCGACCGCGGGACGCGAAGCCGGTGCCTCCACTCACGTCGCCACCACTGCCGAGAGGTTCCGCCATCATGCTCCGCATCCCGCTCACCAAGGCCGCCGCGGTCGCCGCCCTCGCCCTCACCGCCGTCCTGCCGCCGGCCGGCCAGGCCGCCGCCAACACCATCTGGGACTCCCCCGCCACCGCGGTCACGGCCAACACCATCTGGGACGCGCCCGTCGCCGTCGTGCCGGCGAACACCATCTGGGACTGACGCCCGGCCCGCGACGCCGTCCCACGGCCACCGGCGGACACCCGCCCGGCCGCCGGCCGCGCACGACCGCTGCTCCTGCAGGGCAGCCGTCCGGCGCCCGGCCCACGCACCACGCAGCACCCTCCTCTCCCTCCGCGCCGTCCACGGCCACCGCCGCAGCGCGAGAGCCCGTCTCCTTCACCCCGTCAGGAGTGCCACGACCATGCCTTCCTCCGCACCCTCCACCCTGTCCAAGCTCACCCGCATCGCCCTCGCCGCCTCCATCGCCGCGTCCGGCGCGGTCGCCGTCACGGCCTTCACCACCACCACGGCCCACGCCGCCACCACCTCCACCGTCGGTGGCCAGATCAGCCGATCCGAGGTCATCTCCCGCGCCCAGTACTGGTTCAACCAGGCCCAGAACCCCGCGCTGTCCTACAGCTGGTACGCGAGCTTCCCGGACTCCAGCGGCCGCTACTACCGCAAGGACTGCTCGGGCTACGTCTCCATGGCCTGGCACCTGGGCTACAGCGCCGACACCCGCGCCATCGAGGATTCCGAGACCTACGAGATCCCGCGCAGCGAGCTGCGGGCGGGTGACGTCCTCAACAGCTACCGGGACCACGTCCTGCTCTTCGAGAAGTGGGACGACGCCGCGCACACCAGGTTCTCCTACTACGCCTTCGGCTCGACCCCGGTGAAGCACGTCACGAACAAGTCGATCAACGATGCGCAGTTCGACAGCCATCCCAACTCGGACTACAAGGCCCTGCGTTACAAGCACATCGTCGAGGACGTCACCACCGCCCCGTCCGCACTGCCCGCCGGGACCCTCGTCAAGTCGCCCAACGGGTCCACGGTCAAGGTCATCATCAACGGCGCCGGCGTCCCGGTGACCGGCGCCGACGTCGCCGCCGACGGCTACGACCTCTCCAAGGTGGTCACGGTCGACGACGGCGCGTTCAACGCCCTGCCCACCGTCCCGCCGCCGGGCACCGTCGTCCACGACCAGGGCGGCGGCAACTCCCGCTACGTCGTCATCGGCAACGCCGCGCTGACCATCTCCGGCAGCGACTGGACCGCCGACGGCTACGACAAGCGCCCCGACCTGGGCGTTCCCACCTCCTGGCTGCAGGGCGCCGTCGCCAGCACCCCCTCCACCGGCCTGGTGGTGATGGACCAGTCCGGCGCCGACAACAGCCGCTACGTCATGATCAACGGCGTGGCCGTCCCCATCGGCGCCCCCGAGTGGACCGCCGACGGCTACGACAAGCAGACCCTCATGGGCGTGCCGACCGACTGGCTGAAGAACGCCGCGGCCCGCCAGCTGGCGCCCGGCACCGTCGTCATGAACCAGTCCGGCACCGACAACAGCCGCTACGTCATGGTCGACGGCGCCGCCCTGCCGATCTCCGCCGCCGAATGGCAGAACACCGACTACAGCCTCCGGCCGCTCATGGGCGTGCCCGGCACCTGGCTCAACACCGCCGCCACCAAGAGCCCCTCCTCCGGCACCGTCGTGATGGACCAGACCGGCACCGACAACAGCCGCTACGTCATGATCAACGGCACCGCCGTCCCGATCAACGCCACCGAGTGGACCGCCGACGGCTACAACACCCGGCCCCTACTGGGCGTGCCCGGCGCCTGGCTCAACACCGCCGCCCACAGGCCCGTCCCGGACGGCACCCTGATCAAGGGCCAGGCCGGCGCCGACTCCAGCGTCTACGTCATGGTCAACGGCTCGGCGCTGCCCCTGACCGGCACCGAGTACGCCACCACCTACGGCAACCGGTCCGTCCTGGGCGTCCCGGAGGCGTGGCAGGCCGCCCAGGCCGCCCGCCCGCTGGCCAACGGCACCGTGATCAAGAACGCCGACAACACCGACTCCAGCGTCTACGTGATGGCCGGCGGCAAGGCCGTCCCGCTCACCCCCGCCGACTTCACCGGCTACGGCTACGACAAGGCTCCGCTGCGTGCCGTTCCCGGCACCTGGGAGCAGCAGGCCGCCACCAAGAGCGCCCCGAGCGACGGCACCCTGCTGCAGTCGTCCGACAGCAGCACCGTCTGGCAGGTCGTGGGCGGCGGCAGCAAGAAGGCCGCCGCCCCCGGTTCCTACAACCCCGCCGACGTGGTGAAGGTCCCGACCGCGCTCACCGCCGGACTCCCCACCGTCACCGTCTGACCCACCCCGCTCCGCCCCGCCGCCCGCCGGCCGCTCCTGCCGTTTCTGCCGCTCGCACCGCCGTTCGCCACGCCGCCACGCCGCCACGCCGCCCGCCGCACACCCCGAAGGGGAGCCCGCCACCATGGCCGCCATCCGCAAGAAGCCCGCGCTCACCGCCGCCGCCGTCCTGCTCGCCGCCCTCGCCGCCCCCGTCGCCCTCGGCACCGGCCAGGCCTCCGCCGCCTCGGTCGCCACCTGGGACAAGGTCGCCCAGTGCGAGAGCACCGGCAACTGGAGCGCCATCAACCCCGTCGGCCCGTACTACGGCGGACTCCAGTTCTCCCAGAGCACCTGGCTCTACTTCGGCGGCGCCCGCTACGCCCCCTACGCCCACCAGGCCACCAAGCAGCAGCAGATCCTCATCGCCGAGAAGGTCCTCGCCGTCCAGGGTCCCGGCGCCTGGCCGCACTGCAGCCCGGGTACCGGCCTGGCCACCGACCACGCCGATCCCTACCCGGCCGGCACGGGCTACCCCGACCCGGCCACCCTGCCCGCCGGCACCCTGGTCAAGTCGCCCAATGGGCCGACCGTCAAGGTCCTGGTCAGCGGCGCCGGCCTGCCGGTGACCGGCTCCGACGTCGCCACGGACGGCTACGACCTGAACAAGGTCGTCCTGGTCGACGACGCCCGCTTCAACGCCCTGCCCACCAACCCGCCGGAGGGCACCGTCGTCCACGACCAGGGCAGCGGCAACTCCCGCTACGTCGTCGTCGCCGGCGCCGCCCTGCCCATCTCCGGCGCCGACTGGACGGCCGCCGGCTACGACAAGCGCCCCGACATGGGCGTGCCGAGCAGCTTCCTCGCCTCCGCGGTCGCCGCCACCCTGCCCACCGGCCTGGTGATCCACGACCAGGCGGGCGGCACCGCCCGGTACGTCGTCGTCCGCGGCGCCGCCCTGCCCATCTCCGGCGGCGAGTGGACCGCCGACGGCTACAACACCCGCGCCGACATGGGCGTTCCCGGCGCCTTCCTCGCCTCCGCGGTCGCCACCACCGTGCCCACCGGCACCGTCCTCGCCGGCCAGTCCCTCGGCGACCCGAGCCGCTACGTGATGATCAACGGCAGTGCGCTGCCCATCTCCGCCGACGAGTGGACCGCCAACGGCTACAGCACCCAGCCCCTGCTGGGCGTGCCCGAGACCTGGCTGGCCGGCGCCGCCGCCAAGCCCCTCCCGAACGGCACCGTCGTCAAGAACGTCAACAACGCCGACCCCAGCGTCTACGTGATGGCCGGCGGTCAGGCCGTCCCGCTCACCCCCGCCGACTACACCGCGTTCGGCTACGACCAGCGCCCCCTGATGGGCGTGCCCGGCGCCTGGATGGCCGGCGCGGCCGCCAGGACCGCTCCGGCCGACGGCACCCTGCTCGTGTCGCCGGACAGCACCACCGTCTGGCAGGTCGTGGCCGGCGGCGGCAAGAAGGCCCTCACCGAGGCCGACTTCGGCCCGGGCAAGCTCAGCTTCTCCGACGTGGTCCGGGTGCCCACCGCCCTGACGGCCAAGCTCCCCACCGTCACGTCCTGACCCCTCGTCCCACAGCGCCCGGGCCGCCCAGCCAACCACGGCCGGGCGGCCCGTTCGTCGTCCTCCGTCGGGGTCAACGAGGCGGTATGGCGGTGGAGGTGGCGGGACGGGGGGCGGGGCGATGGTCGCCGTGGTGGCGGGTGGTGAGGGGGTAGGCCCACGCCAGGAGGGCGAGGAGCAGCACGAACGGGAGCACGGTGCAGAGCGCGGCGCCGCCGGCGACGGCGGGCGGCGGCGCGCTATCGCGGGGTTCAGCGGGCATCGGTGAGGTCGAGTTCGGCCCAGACGGTCTTGGCGTTGGGGTGGCGGGGAACGGTGCCCCAGCGGTCGGCGAGGGCATCGATCAGCACCAGGCCCCGGCCGGACTGCGCGTCCGAGGCGCTGCGGGCGGTCGGCAGGACCGGGAGGACGGGCAGGCGGTCGCCCCGGCAGTCCGAGACCTCGATCCGGAGGGTGGCGCCCCGGCGCACAAGGGTGGTGAGACGGAGGTGCAGCTCGAATCCGCGCCCCGCAACGCGACCGTGCCTGATCGCGTTCGACGCCAGCTCCGCAACGATGATCAGAGCGGAGTGGAACGGCTCACCGAACGCGGAATCGACTCCCCAGAGGGCGAGTTGGCGTCTCGTCACGGCGCGGCAGAGGCAGGCTCCTTTGGGTGTGGCGTCGAGTGTGATGGTGTGGCGGCGGGGGTTGTCGAGCGGGATTTCGGTCGTCATGGAGAAAATCGTGGCGGCCCGGACGTACGCTGACCACGAGTCCGGCGGGCACGGAGCGTGCTTGTGCGGACGCGGAGGGTCGGCCGGTCGGGGCGGCCCGGATCATTCGGTCGCATACACGTGTGAGCAGGGGTGATTCCCATGGTGAGTGGCGTCGAGCGCACGGTCTTCGACGACGGGGAGACGGCGGAGAACTCGGACGGGGTGGCCGAGTTCTACAGCGCGGTGGGGAAGTTGATGAAGATGTTCCGCGAGCGGGCGGGGCTGACGCAGCGGGAACTGGCCGACATCATCGGCTACAGCGAGGACATGTTGGGTGCGGTCGAGCGGGGGAAGCGGACGCCGAGAGTCGAGATCCTGACGAAGGTGGACGACGCGGTGGGCGCGGGCGGGGCGCTGAAGCTCATCGCGGACGACGTGATGAAGGCGAAGATCCGGGTGAGTGAGCGACACCCGGCGTTCTCGCGCGCCTTCACGTCCGAGGAGTCGAAGGCCATCGAGATCCACGAGTACAACAGCCTGCAGATTCCTGGGCTGCTCCAGACGGAGGCGCACGCTCGGGCGCTGTACGACATGCGTCGACCCTGGCTCTCCGTCGAGCAGGTCGACGAGTGGGTCTCCGCGCGCATGGCCCGCCAGGAGATCTTGAGCCGCTGGCCGTTGCCGGTCATGACCTGGGTGATCGACGAAAGCGCCCTGCGCCGGCCGTTGGGCGGCTGGGACGTCCACCAGGCCCAGCTCCGCCATCTGCTCAAGGTCGCCGAGATCCGCGGCCTGGAGTTGCAGGTCATGCCGCTCGACCGCACGGAGAACGCGGGCATGGGTGGCTCGTTCATCCTCCTTACACCGAACGGGCGTGCGCAGATCGCGTACGTGGCAGTCCAGCACATCAACAGGCTCATCACGGATCCGGCCGAGGTCCGTAAGATGGCCGCACGGTACGGCACCCTCAGGGGACAGGCACTCACCATGAGGGAGTCCCTGACCCTGATCGAGCAGATTCTGGGAGAGCGGTAGTCATGGCCGAACTCGCGTGGTTCAAGAGCAGCTACAGCAGCAACGAGGACGCCGCGTGCGTCGAGGTCGCCGAGACCCCCGGCACCGTCCACGTCCGTGACTCCAAGGACAAGAGCGGCCCCCAGCTGGCCTTCGAGCCGGCCGCCTGGAAGGCGTTCGTGTCCTTCGCCGCGAACGCCGACGTCTGAAACACCACCCCACCGACGGCCCGCCGCTTCCCCAGCGGCGGGCCGTCGGCGCATCCTGAACCCATGACCGAGCCGACCTGGTTCAAGAGCAGCCACAGCAGCAACGAGGGCGCCCAGTGCGTCGAGGTCGCCAAGAGGCCCGACACCGTCCACGTCCGTGACTCCAAGGACAAGACCGGCCCCCAACTGGCCTTCGAGCCCGCCGCCTGGCAGGCGTTCGTGAACTTCGCCGCAGGCTACGACATCTGAGCCACCACCACTCCGGCCCGCCGCTCCCCCGCGGCGGGCCATCTGCGTTCCCGGCACTCAAACGCCACCCCGGCCGACAAGAGACAGCTGGACGGCTTAGCCGACGGACGAACCGGAGCACGTCCGTGAATGGGCGTCCTGGTTCGAAGCGAAGCGCCGGACAGTGAACGCCCACCATCTCACTTACCGGTCCCAAGGCGGCTCTGATGACCCGTCCAACCTCGTGCTGATCCACGCGGAATGCCACCGGCAGCATCATGCGGCCGACCATTCCCACGGCCCAAGGAGAGCCAATGTTCGGCCCTAGTGGTCTGCTTGAGCCGGATGCGGTGAGAGTCGCACGTCCGGTTCTGAGGGGGGACTCTGGTCGAGAGGCCAGGGTCCTACCCGACATCCGAACGGCCAATGGGCGTGGCAGCCGGCGCAGACCACCGCCGCCATCGCCCATGCTCTTGCCGACCAACTGGAGAAAGGCCCCGACACGTGAGCACATCGGCTCAGCTGCGCAGCGCCCTGACGGAAAGCCTCGCCGAGGACGGCACCCTCACCGGACCCGAGTGGCGCAGCGCTGCCGCCGCGGTTCCCCGCGAGCTGTTCACGGGGTCCTACTTCCTTCCGGTGGCGGGCACCCTGCCCACCAGCTACCGACCCGTCCGCGAAGGCGAGCCCGGGTGGCTGGAGGGTGTCTACTCCGACCAGACGCTGATCACCCAACTGGACGGGCGGGTCAGGCCCGACGACGTGACCGAGGACGCCGTGACCGGCTCCCCGTCGTCGTCGTCCACCCTGCCGTCCCTGGTGCTGCGGATGTGGCAGCAGCTCGGCACGGAGGCCGGTCACCGGGTGCTGGAGATCGGCACCGGAACCGGGTACTCGACCGCCCTCGGCGCGCACCGCCTCGGGGACGCCAACCTGACCAGCATCGAGTACGACCCGGTGGTCGGCGGAGCTGCCGCCACGGCGCTCAAGGCGGCCGGCCTCGCGCCCCGGCTGATCATCGGCGACGGGCTGCGCGGCGACCCGCAGGGCGGGCCGTACGACCGGCTGATCGCCACGTGCTCGGTCCGGTACATCCCGCTGCCCTGGCTGCACCAGGTGAAGCCCGGCGGGAAGATCCTGGCCACCCTCTCCGGGTGGAGCTACGCCAACGCCCTCGCACTGCTCGACGTGACCGGCCCCGGAGAGGCCACGGGCCGGTTCCTCCCCGGCTACACCAGCTTCATGATCGCCCGGCCGCACGACCGGCCGCCCCGCCCGACACTGGCCCTGCTGCCCGGGGAGGAGCGTCCGAGTCAGATCGACCCCGCGAAGCTCGACAACTGGACCGGAGGTTGGATCGCGCAGCTCGCGGCTCCCTCGGCCGAGCGCATGGGAGCGGGAGCCGAACAGATCCTCTGGGACGTGGCCACCGGTTCGCAGGCGCGGACCACGCCCAACCCTGACGGTGGGTGGACAGTCGTCCAACGCGGTCCCGTCCGCCTGTGGGACCGGGTGGAACGGGCCGTGCAGCGCTGGCAGGCCGCCAACGAGCCGCACCAGGAACGGTTCGGGATCACGGTCTCGGCCGCCGGCCAGCGGGTCTGGCTCGGCACCGAGGCCGGGCCGGGCTGGAACCTGCCCATCTGACGCCGTCCGTCCGGACTCCGCCGCGAACTGCGACGTCTGAAACAGCACCGTCCCGGGGGCCCGCCGCTTCCCTGCGGCGGGCCGTCGGCGAATCCTGATCCCATGCCCGCCCTGGGCATCTTCGGTTGCACGGGCCTCGTGCGGTTGCCGCTGTCACCCGCCCTCGCCGTGGCCCTCCCCGTCCTCCTCTGGGTGATCACGACCGCTGCCCTCACGGCGACCGTCGGGAAGTCCTGAACCTCCCCGAACCACGGGCGTGGGGGGGGGGGGGGGGGCGCGCGCCCCCCCCCCCCCCCCCCCAGGCCGACCCCCAACCATCGGCCGAAGGCGCGGGCGGGGGGGCGCGTGGACCGCATTAATAAGACAAGAAATCGCGGTGGC
>NZ_JBHVPZ010000017.1:0-141130 GCF_042887135.1 Kitasatospora sp. NPDC057965 | reverse complement strand
GTTCCCCCTGGGGGTTAACACTCCCGGGCCCCCCCCGGCGCCGGTGGGTACCCCATCAACCCCCCCCACCCCGGGGGGTGGCATGCCGCCCCAACCGACTCCCCACGCCCGAGACCGCTGCGGATGCCTCACCTACGAGCAGGAGAGCGGGGCGAGGCCGCCACTGGTGAACACGTAGCTGACCGATCGCTTGTCCGGTCCCGGCGACGCCTACGGCATGCCCCCCTACGGACTTCCGGACGAAGTCCCTGCTCCCCTGACGCCGGCCGCGCCCCGCCGGGACGGCCCGGTGGCCTCGGTGGGGCACCTCGTCGCGTAGCGGAAGGTCACCGGAACCGCCTGCCGATCAGTGTCATGATCGGTACGGTACGGGCGCGTTCACGACTGAAAGGTGATCACAGATGCTGCTTCGCGATGTCGGGCACGGCGACGTCGACGCCTACGTCCGGATGCGGTGCGACCCGCTCATGATGGCCGAGTTGGGCGGTCCGCAGCCCCGGGAGGGAATGGCGTCGAGGGTGGGCCGGGACATCGAGCGGGTGGCGGCGGGCACGGATTGGATCAAGATGATCGTGCCCGACGCGGCGGCGCCGGACGTGGTCGCCGGGGCCGTGAACCTGTGGATGCAGGGGAGCGGGGACGAGCGGACCACCGAGATCGGGTGGATGGTGCTGCCGGAGTTCCAGGGGCGGGGGCTGGGCAAGCGGGCGGTCCACACCCTGCTGGAGCAGGCCCGCGAGGACGGCCGGTGGGGGCTCGTGCACGCCTACCCGGCGACGACGAACGCCCCGTCCAACGGCATCTGCCGCACGCTGGGCTTCCGCCTCCTGGGCGAGCAGGACACGCCCTTCGGGGACCGGGTCATCCGGTCCAACCACTGGGTCCTGGACCCGCGCGGCGATCTGGCCTGAGCCCCGGCGGTGGCGCGGCGGTCAGCCGGCACGGGCGCGCAGGTGGGCGCTGCGGCTCTTCACCTGCCCGGCCGACCGCAACCCACCCGTTCAGACCGCCCGCTGCCCGCCGCAGCGGGCAGCGGGCGGTCTCCGGGCTAGACGCCGGTCTCGTACGTGACCCAGGTCGTGCGCTCGGCAAGGGTGTTGTACAGCGCCTGGGCCTGGTGGTTGTCCTCGGCGGTGACCCACTGCACGAAGGTTCGCCCCTCGGCGGCGGCGAGTGCGCGCAGCTGCTCGATGAGCGCCCGTCCGACGCCCCGCCCCCGGACCGCGGGATCGGTGAACAGGTCGTCGAGGAAGATGCCCGTCGTCCCGGTGTACGGGGACGGGACGGGGCGGTGGTGCGCGAATCCGACGACGGCTCCGTCGACCTCCGCGACGAGGGCGTCGCACTCGTGCCCGGGATCCGTCAGCCAGGCCCAGGCGCGGGAGACGACCTCCTCGGACTCCTCCAGCCGGTAGAACGCACGGTACTGGCGGAACAGCACGCGCCAGCGGGCTTCGTCGGCTGCGGCGAGGGGGCGGACGGTCGGGGCGTTCGTGGTCATGTGGTGCTCTTTCCTTACGTGGTGCATGCTTACTTGGTGCTTGCGCGGTGCGCGGGCGGCTCTCCGCTGAGGTCCCCCGCGGCGGCGCGGAGGTCGGTAAGGGACCGCTTCTGCCGGCCCTCCCCGTCGAAGTTGTCGGGCGAGAGCCACCGCCGCAGCGCCCCGCCGACCTCCGGCCACTCGGTGTCGACGACGGAGTACCAGGCGGTGTCGCGGCTGCGGCCCTTGTAGACCACGGCCTGGCGGAAGATCCCCTCGAAGGTGAAGCCCAGCCGCACGGCCGCCCTGCGCGAGGGCTCGTTGAGGCTGTCGCACTTCCACTCGTAGCGGCGGTAGCCGAGCCCGTCGAAGGCGTAGGACATCAGCAGGAACTGGGCCTCCGTGGACAGCGGGGTCCGCTTCAGCAGCGGGGAGAAGGTCACGCTGCCGACCTCGACGACGCCGTTGGCCGGGTCCTGCCGCATCAGGGCGAGGGTGCCCACGGCCCGCCCGGTGCGCGGGTCGACGACCGCGTACTGCAGGGGGTCGTCCGCCCGCGTCTCCGCCGTCACGTGGGCGCGGTAGTCGGCCGGGCCGTCGAACGGGCCGGACGTCATGTACGTCCAGTCCGCGCCGTCCGCCGCGAGGGCGTAGGCGGCGTACAGGTCGTCGGCGTGGCGGTCCGCGTCCAGGGGTTCCACCCGGCAGAAGCGGCCCTCAAGGGTGACCCGGGCGGGCGCCGGGCGCGCCGTCCAGCCGGGCAGGGGGTGGCCGACGGGCTGGCCGTATTCGTTGGGACGTGCGGACATGTTCTTCTCCTGGTATGCCGGTCCTTCCAGGCTAGGGACCGTGTGGACCCTCGATAAGGTCCACGGTACGGTCGTTCCATGGAGCCACGACGTGAGACCCTCGGGCCGCAACTCGACTTCCTGCTCCACGAACCGCTGTCCCGCACGCGCGGCGGGGACTCCCTGCAGAAGCAGCTGCTGCACCGCCTGCGGGCCGCCGTCCTCGACGGCCGGCTCCCGGCGGGCAGCCGCCTGCCGGGCTCGCGCGCCCTGGCCGAGGGCCTCGGGGTGTCGCGCAACACCGTGACGCTCGTCTACGACGTGCTGGGCACGGAGGGATACATCGAGCCCAGCCGGCAGGGCACCCGGGTCGCCGCACTGGCCCGCCCCGAACCGGCGGACCGCGCGCACCCCGCCCCGGCAACCCTGGGGCGGCGTGCCGAGCGGATCCGCAACCGCGACCCCGGCGGCGTCGACTCCTTCGCCTTCGCCTCGGGCGTCCCCGCCCTGGCCCAGTTCCCCCTCGCGGCCTGGCGGCGCTCCCTGGACCGGGTGCTCCTGCGGGGCGGCACCGAGCTGCTGGGGTACGGCCCGCCGCGCGGCGAACCGGCCCTGCGCACGGCCGTCCTGCGCCACCTCGCCCTCGCCCGCGGCATGCGCTGCGCCCCGGAGCAGGTCGTCATCACCGAAGGGGCGCAGGAGGCGCTCTCGCTGTGCGTGCGGCTGGTCACCGACCCGGGGGACATCGCCTGGGTCGAGGACCCGGGCTACCGGGGCGCGCAGACCGCGCTCGCCGGCGGCGACCTGACCGTCGTCCCCGTCCCGGTCGACCGGGACGGCCTGCGAACCTCCGCGTCCGACTGGACGGACCGCCCGCCCCGCCTCGTCTGCACCACCCCCGCCCACCAGTACCCGACGGGCGCGGTCCTCACCGCGGCCCGACGCCTCGACCTGATCGAGAAGTGCAGACGGCACGGCGCCTGGATCATCGAGGACGACTACGACAGCGAGTTCCGCCACAGCGGCGAACCCCTCGCCTGCATGCAGGGCCTGACACCCGCCGCGCCGGTGTTCTACGTCGGCACCTTCAGCAAGACCCTCTTCCCCTCCCTGCGGCTGGGGTTCCTCGTGCTGCCCGAGCAACTGGTCGGCCGGGCGGCACCGGTGGTGGACGAGCTGCTGCGCGGCGGGCACCGCCACGAGCAACTCGCCCTCGCGCACTTCATGGAGAGCGGCCAGTACGGCCGGCACCTCGCCCGCATGCGCCGCCTCTACCGCCGCCGGCGCGACGTGCTCAGGGCGGCGCTGGTCGAACACTTCGACGTGCCGCACACCGTGACCGGCGGGGACAGCGGGATGCACCTGACCGTACGACTGCCACCGGACGTTCCCGACCGGGCGCTCGCCCACGCCGCCCGCCGCCACCGGCTGGCCCCCCGGCCGCTGTCCCCGCACTCCCTGAACCCCGACACCGCCCCCAACGGACTCGTCCTGGGGTACGGCAACACCCCCGAATCGGCGTTCGCCCCCGGGCTTCGCCAACTCTCCCACTTGGCAAGGGCCTTGGCCTGACCCCCGAACCGCGGAACATCGAAGTCCCCGCCACGGCTTCCTTCGTTCCACTCCCCCGCCGACGGCTTCCCTGGGACCATTCCCCCAGGGGGTTGCCATGAATTCTCGAATCAGGAAGACGACGCCTCCGGGCCGGTTCCGGCTCTCCGGACCCGCCGCCCGCCGACTGATACCGGCCCTGCTCGTCCTGGCGGGACTGACCACCACCGCTCTCGGCTTCGCCTGGTTCGCCGACGCCGACATGCGAATGAACGCCTACCGCGCCGCCCCGCCGTGCAGCACGGCGGAGGCGCACGGGCCCGACACGCGCTGCGTGCGGCACGAACCGGGCAAGGTGACGGCCAAGGCCGTCCACCGCGGCTCCGGCCCCTCCGCCGACGACCCCGAGAAGGAGCACAGGCTGACCGTGCTGCGCGAGGCGGCCCCCACCAGCAGCTACGAGGTCGGCAAGGCCCTCTACGAGGACGTGGAGATCGGCGCGACCGTGGACCTGACGGTCTTCCGGGGGCGGGTGGCCGCGATCGCCTACCGGGGGCACCACGTCAACACCCCGCACCCGTCCGTCACGGTCTACTTCGGAATGGTCCTCCTGGTCGGCCTGGGAACCGCACTCACCTCCCACGGCCTGTCCTGGCCCCGGCTGGGCCCGAGCCCGGCCCGGTTCGCCACCGTCGGCGGCGCCGCCGCCGGCCTGGCCTTCCTCAGCGGCATGGCCTTCATGTGGCTGCCCCTGCCATCCGGTCTCCTCCCCGCCCTCCCCGTCCTCCTCTGGCTGATCGTGACCGCCACCGCCACCGCGATCACCTGGAACGACTGACCCCGCGCCGCGCACGGGAAGTCGGACGGGCCGACTTCCCACGCCCGAAACCCCTACAGAAGGCGGGTGTCGGCCTCCTACGTCGGTCGGCTCATCGTGGCGGTGGCGTCGAGGCTGACGATCGGCGGGCTCTCCTCGTACGACACGCTGATGCCGGCGGCCAGCTCGGCGACGGCATCCTTCAGCTCCTTCGACGTCGCGCCCGCCTTCGTGGTGGCGACCTTGATGCCGGATCCGTCCGGAAGCATGGCGACGGAGTGGACGGGAGCCGGGAGCCTGTTCGACTCGGCCGCCGCCGCGATCCGGTCGAGCGCGGGGTCGACCGTTCCTCGCGAGTACCGGCACTTCCGGATGAGCGTGTGGGACGTCTCGATGCCCGGGTGCGCCGCCGCAGCCGCTTCGATCAGGGTCCGCGCCCGGCCCTCGTCGGTCGCGAAGAGGATGACGTGCCGCCCGGCCGGGTCCAGCTGGAGTGCGCCGAAGGTGTCCTTGAAGTCCGCACGCCCCTGTTCCCCGAGCGCCGATTCCAAAGTCTGCAGCGCGGAGTAGGTGCGCCCGTCGATCGGCGACGCCGGGCGGGGCTCGGGCGCTCCGCCGCACGCACTGAGCAGGACGCTCGCGAGAAGACCGGCCGACCAGGCGGCGATCGAGCGGTGCGGATTCATCGATCGATCCGTTCTTCCTTGCGTGTCCTTCATGGTGACGGCTGGTCAGCCCACCCTACGGGAGGCCGTCGAGGAGACGGCCAGGGACTCCCGCCGATCACATGCGGGTGGGGGTGTGCCATGATGCGCTGCGGTCGAACGGCCGCCTCCAACACGCACCGGAGGGCCGCTGTGACCTCGGAAGTGCTCGCGGTGATCCTCACCGCGGCGATCATCGTGATCACCGTCGTGGTCGGCCTCGCCGGCAACCGGACCCGGAGCTGGATCCGGACGGAGTTCGACCCGACCGCGTACGGCATGCCGCCTCGCGCCGCACTGATACCGGACCAGGCCGGACCGCCCCCGTCCGGCGCGCGAGCGCGGGAGACGCAGGCGATCGCCGACGCCGCGCTGAAGGACGACTGGCGGCCGGCCGCCGGGTACGTCGCGGCAGCCGGGCAGGACTGGGACGAACGCTGGTCGCGCGTGGGACTGCTGGTCGCGATCGCCCTCACGGACGACACCTGGCTGCGGAAGTGGCGTACGGCCGAACCCGATTGCTGCGACGCGGCGGTGGTCGAGGCCGATCTCATGGTGCGACGCGCCTGGCGGACCCGCGGCAGCGGCACCGTCCGCCAGGTGCCCCGGGCAGCCATGGCGAGCTTCCGCGCCCAGCTTCCCGCGGCCATCGAGGCGGCCCGCCGGGCGGCCCTGCTCGACCCGGCGGACCCGAACCCCTGGGTCGTCATGGTCACCGCCGCGCGCGGCGCCGGGTACCGCCGCGCGCGGTTCCGCGAGCTCTGGGCCGAACTGACCGCCCGGGCACCGCACCACTACGACGCGCACTGGCAGGCCCTCCAGTACTGGTGCGCCAAGTGGCACGGCTCCGACCGCGCGATGATGCGCTTCGCCCGCCGCGCGGTGCGCAACGCGCCCACGGGCAGCCCGCTGGCGGGCCTGATGCTGCACGCGCTGTACGAGCGGGGGAAGGCCCGCCCCCGGGAGGAACCGTTCAGGGCCCTGTTCGAACGCCGACGGCTGACCACCACCGCGAACGCACTCGCGCTGGTACCCGAGCACGACCCGTACCTCCCGCCGCTGCGACACCTGCTGGCCCACCACCTGGTCCGGGCGAGGATGTGGGACGCGGCGCTCGACCAGTTCCGGCGGCTCGGCCCGTGGTGCGGCGCCGCGCCCTGGACCGACCGCGCCGACCCTGTGACGGCCTTCCACTCCGCCCGGGGGCTCGCCGCGGCCAGGTCCAAGACCGAGACGGGCCGGGGCCGCCGGGCCGTGAAGGACAAGCAGCAGGGCATGGCCGGCTGACGCGGCACCGCCTCCCTCGACACGGAGCGCCGTCAGGCGGCTTGGGCCCGATGGGAGCCGTCGGTGGTGTGGCGCGGCCCGACGGACAACAGGAGTTCGCGGATGCGCAGGCCCAGGTGCAGGGTGGTGCGGTCCGCGCCGTTGTTCAGGTCGAGCCCAGTGATCTCCTGGATCTGCCGCAGCCGGTAGTACAGCGAGGTGCGGTGGACCCGGAGCGCTTCGGCGGTCCTGGGCATCGACCCGGCGTGGTCGAGGAAGCACCGCAGGGTCTCCTCCAGCCGGGGCCCGTTGCCCGATTCCAGGAGGGTGCGCAGCGGCCTCGGGAGCAGTGACTCGTTCAGGGCGTGGTCCGGCAGTTGCAGCAGCACGGCGAACTCGCCGAGGTCCTCCCAGGAGCCGATGCCCTCCAGTCCGGGCATCCGGCGGGCCGCGCGCACCGCGACGAGCGCCTGCTCGTAGGAGGTCCGCGCGCCGGTGAGGCCCGTCTGTCGGCCGCCGATGCCGATGACGGGCTCGGCCGAGGCGCCCAGCCGGGTGCCGAGGGCGTCCAGGAGGCGCGCGGACTGCTCCCGGAGGGCGCCCTGGGTCAGCGGCCGGTCGGCGAGCTGGAGCAGGACGGCCCGGTGCGAGGAGACCGCGAAGGCGGCGCTCACCGACCGGGTGCGGCCGAGGTCCTCCAGGGCGCCGTGGAGCGCGGTCGTCACCTGCCCGGCAGGCAGCTGGGAACGCCTCACCCGCACCACGCCGACCACCGCGTGGGGGGCGTCCGGGAGCAGCGCGTCGTCGAGCAGCCGCTGTCGGGACCCGGCGCGCGTGGCGGCGTCCGGGCCCAGCAGCGACAGCAGGAGCTCCTGGTGCCCGGTCCGCTCCTCCTCGGCCGCGAGGCGGTCGGCGTACAGCTGGCCGACGACGGCGGGGGTCACCCGGGCGATCGCCTCGCTCTCCTCCGGGGTCAGCCGGCCCTCCGGCGCGATGACCGTCAGCAGGCCGAAGAAGTGGCCGCGCTCGCGCAGCGGCACGCAGTAGCGGGGAAGCAGGCCGAGATCGTCCCGGCCGTCGAGGAACCCCGGCCTCGACCACCGCGCGACGCCCTGGTCCAGGACGTGACGCGCGACCTCGCCGCATGCCTGTCCGTACAGCAGGCTGTGGACGCGGACCGGGTCCGCGTCGTCGAAGTGGCGGCTGGAGCAGATCCGCCTGACCGAGGGGTCGACCAGGGTCACGGACCGCCGGAGCGACTCCGCGAGGTCCTCGATCAGCGCCTGCAGCGCGGTACTGCCGCAGGGGGCCCGCAGCCACCGTTCGGTCATGGCGGTCCCCGTTCGCGCGCGCTGTCCCGTTCGTTCTCAGGACACGCTGGCACCACCGCGATGCCCCACGGTGCAAGGTTCTTGTCCCTGTCCGCAGCGTGAGGGTCGGCACTCAGCCTCGTGGCGGAGACGCCACCACGCCACGGAGCCGCCGCCACTCGCTCGGGGACACCCCGTGGGCCGCCCGGAAGCGGCGGCTGAAGTGGCTCGGGCTGCTGAACCCGCAGCGGGCGGAGACGGCGGCGACGGTCAGCCGGTCGTACCGGGCGGAGGCGAGCATGCGCCGAGCCTTCCCGAGCCGCTCCTCGATGAGCCACTGCTCCAGGCTGATGCCCGCCCCGCTGAGCAGGGTGTAGAGGCGGCGGACCGAGACGGCGTGCTCCGCCGCGATCCGCTCCGGCGTCAGGTCACGGTCCGCCAGGTGGGCCCGCGCGTAGGCCATGACCCGGGTGAGCAGGGTCTCGTCCATCGTCGACCTGACCTCGACGCTCTCCTCGACGTGCGCGGCCGAGAGCAGCAGCGCGCGCACCAGCTCCGTGGTGGCGGACGCCAGGGCCTCCGCGCCGGGGTCGGCCTCCAGTCGGCCCGGATCGTGCCACAGGCCCCGCAGGTGCTGCAGCACCAGGCCGTGCAGCGGGCTGGCGCGCAAGCGCAGGGACGCCCGCTCCACCGTCTCCACCGGCACACCGAGGCGGTCCATGTCGAACATGAGGGCCTGGGAGGCGCCGTCCCCGGACCAGCCGTACGTGCGGGGCGACAGCTCGTGGAAGACGCAGATGTCGTGGGACCCGAGGAGTTCCCGCCGGCCCGCGACCTCGGCCCGGTGCACGCCCAGGGGCTGGAGCGAGACCGAGACCACGGGGCTCTCCCGGTGGTGGCGGACGTGCTGGGCCGTCCGCCGGACCTCGAAGCCCGAGTTCCGGGTGGCGAAGAGGTTCAGCCCGCCGACCTGCCAGAGCTCCATGCGGGCGTGGATCCCGGTCTCCCCCTCCTCGTGGGCGATGTCGTTGGGCACCAACGAGTCCGTCAACGCATGACGGAACGCCTCCACGCGCTCACGTGGCGGAACGGTGTGGAGGTCGAGCAGCAGCACACTTTCTCCCAGGAAGGCCGGATTCGGACGGTCTGTCGCACCGGCCAACAGCGGGAACCCCGCACACCTTCCCGGCCCCCGCGCGCGAGCGCGTACGGCGGGCGGCGCGGACCCCGCTACTCCAGCCACACTCCGTCCCGCATGATGACGCGCCCGCGCAGTTCCCGCTCGCCGCGCCAGGCCCGCACCGTGCTCGGGACCACCCGGATGTACAGATACGGGCTCTCCTCCGTCCGTGGGTCCCACCCGAACTTCTCCAGGAAGCCCGCCGCCGCGGCCGCGGGGACCTCGTGGTCCGGGAAGCACTGCGCCTCGCCCTGGAGCATGATCACGTCGGCGGTGTCCGGCAGCGCGAGGCGCACGCGCGGCTCCTTGCGCACGTTCCGCACGGTCACGGACGTGGCACCGGTGCACACCCACACCGCCTGACCGTCCCACCGGAACCACAGCGGCACCTGGTGCGGCCCGTGGTCGGGGTGGGCCGTCGACACCCAGACATCCCTTTCGGTGACGAGCCGTTCCAGGGTCTCGCGCTTACGCTCCGCCGTTTCGCGGCGGACAATTCCCGTGCTCTCCATGAGACCCGACCCTAACCACGCCGACCCGCGCCCCGCCTGCGGCGCGGGACCTACGCCCAGCGACCGATGAACCCTCAGCCCGGCCCCACGGCGCCCGTCGGGTTCCACCGCTGTTCAGCGGCGTGTGGCCCGGTCGATGGTCTCCGACCAGAACCGGTCCCTACCGTCGTGGCCCACACCACTTCGGGAGCGAACATGCACGACATCCACGAGTCCGGGCACGAGTGCGGGTGCCCGCGGACCGCCGACCTCGACGGGGACGGGCCGGCGGCGGCGGGCCGGCGCCGGTTCCTGCGCGGGGCGGGCCTCCTCGGGGCCGGGGTCGGGACGGTGGGACTCGGCCTGCTCGGCGCGGGGCCCGCTCAGGCGGCCGAGCCCGGGGCGGACCCGGCGAAGGCGGACGGTGCGGCAAAGCCGGCGAAGGCGGAGAAGGCCGAGAAGGCGAAGAAGGGGCGCTGGCAGCCGGACCCGGACGCCCGGCGGTTCACCGTCGTCGTCATGCCGGACACCCAGTACCTGTTCGACCAGGACCGGATCCACCCGGCGCCGGTGGAGGCCTCGATCCGCTACGTGCTCGACGGCGGGGTCAACCGGGAGGACGGCACGGACGACAACATCGTCTTCCTGGCCCACCTCGGCGACGTCACCGAGAACGGGCTGCCCGCCGAGTTCGCCGCCGTCTCCAAGGTGTTCGGCCGGCTGGACGACGCCGGCGCGGCCTACGGCGTGCTCGCCGGCAACCACGACGTCCGCTCCTCGACCGACGACCAGCGCGGCAGCACCCCGTACCTGGAGACCTTCGGCAAGGCGCGGGCCGCCCGCACCTCCGGCTACCACGGCTCCAGCCCGGACGGGTACAACACCTGCCACGTCTTCACGGCGGGCGGCCGCCCGTGGATGCTGCTCTCGCTGGACTGGCGGCTCTCGGACGCCGGCTTCGCCTGGGCCAACGCGGTGATCGCCGCCAACCCCAAGGTGCCGGTGATCCTGACCACCCACGACCTGGCGTACGCCGACGACGCCGGCCGGGCCGAGCTGTCCGGCTACGGCAAGAAGCTCTGGGACCGGCTGATCAGTGGCAACGACCAGATCTTCCTCACCGTCAACGGCCACTACTGGCCGCCCGGACGCACCGTGCTGCGCAACAAGGCCGGCCACGACGTGCACGTCCACATCACCAACTACCAGGACCGCTACTACGGCGGCGCCGCGATGATCCGGGCGTACCGCTTCGACCTGGACCGGAACACCGTCGACGTATCGACCTTCTCGCCGTGGATCCAGGAGATCGCGGCCGAGGAGCGCAACACCCTGGCAGCGCAGCAGGTCGAGCTGACCTCGGACGTGGACCGCTTCTCGCTCGCGATCGACTTCGACCGGCGCTTCGCGGGCTTCGCGCCCGTCCCGCAGCGCCCGGCCCGCCGGGCGGCCGAACTGCTGGTCCGGGACACGGTGGCGTACTGGCGCTTCGACGGCGGTGGCGGCGACGGCACGGCGCTCGCCCCGCAGCAGGTCGTCAAGGACCTCACCGGGCAGGGCAACGACCTGCTCTGGCGCAGCGCCCCGGGCACGCCCGACGGCGCGCTCACCTGGTCCGCCGAGCACCACCCGGACCAGCCGGGCCACGGCAGCCTGCTGTTCAAGGGCACCCGCTCGCCGGTGCGCGGCGGCTACCTGGAGACCGCGCCCACCGCGCCGCTGAACCGGGAGACCTTCGAGCGCGGCTTCACCGTCGAGGCCTTCTGCAAGCTGCCCGCCGACTGGGACTCCGGGCAGAGCCGCTGGTCCGCCCTGCTCAGCCGGTGGGGGACGGCGAGCGAGGCGGGCCGCAGCGGCCCGGGCACGGACGCGGACGAGCCCGTCGTCACCCTCAGCCTCTCCGAGGCGCCCGCCCTGCAGTGGTGCGTCTACCCGCTCAACCAGACCGGGGCGTCGACCTGTTGGGGCCACCAGTTGCCCCTGGACCGGTGGTGGCACGTCGCGGTCGTCAACGACGGCAAGCTCAGCCGGATGTACGTCGACGGCTGCGAGGTGGCCCGCAACCCGTCGACCCCGGCCGTGGGGCTGGCGACGCTGGGCCGGCCGTGGATGCTGGGCGGCTACGCGTACGCGGGTGTGCTGGACAAGGTGTTCCACGGGCACATCGGCGACGTCCGGATCGTCAAGCGCGCCCTGCGGGTGCGGGAGTTCATGACCGCCTGAGGTCGGCCGCGGCCGCGGAGCGGGGGGCCGGCCGGCTCCCCGCTCCGCGTGCCACCGGTCCTGCGGGCGGGGGCGGCGTTACGGTGCGGTCGGGCAGACGAGGGAGCTGACGACGGGCGGATCGGGGAACTCGCTGCCCTGGTAGGTACCGTTCGAGCCGTACTCGTAGTAGAAGTAGTAGATGCGGAAGTCCATGCGGGCGCCGATGGTGCAGTCCGAGTCGGCCGTGAAGTGGTAGGGCAGGGTCACGGTACGGCTCTCACCGGGCGCGATGGGGACCGTCGGTGAGACCAGGTTGAAGCGGACCGTCATGGGCGCGACCTCGCACCAGCTCGCACCGGTGCACCCGGTGAACTCGCGGCGCGCGCCGGCGATCGGCGAGCCCGCCTCGGAGGCGACGAGCGTCGTGTAGAGGAAGGTGACCGGGCCGGTCTGCCGGTTGGTGAAGGTCACCGACAGCGCGCCGTTCTGGCCCGGCGTGAGCGTGGTGTCGTCCAGGCTCAGCGCGAAGGAGGGCGCCGACACGGGCGCCGGCACGGGCGCCGGAACGGGCGAGGCCGCGGCGAAGGCCTGCTGGCCGAAGCCCAGCAGGCCGAGGAACAACGTCAGTGCGGCGATGAGGCGCACACGCCTCATCGCCGAAGTGGGGGTAGACATGGTCGCCCAGCGTAGGCACCCGCATTCCGCCCGTCTGCCCCGCGCTCGGGAAACCGGCCATGATCGGCCGCACACGCACGCGTTCACGAGTGAAGGGGGGCTACGGATGCTGCTGCCGCGAAGGTGCCCACCGCATGCTCAGCATCTCCATCAACTCGCTTGGTGGAAAAGTTCATTGAGCCTTCGTCAGATCAGTGAACGCGAATACGCCCCGAAGGGGTGGTTTGCGGCCGCACGACTCAAGGATTCCAGGAATCGGGGACCACGATGGAGTCCGGCGCTTCGCTCTCGAAGCACCGTCCCACCAACCGATTCCCGGATTCCCGGACTACCCGTGCGAGGAACGATGAAGCTTCTGCGTGCCCTGTCGGTGGCGGCCTCGGCCGCCGTGCTGAGCACCCTCTCGCTGGCCGGCCAGACGGCGCCGGCCTCCGCCGCCGGCTCCTTCGTGGTCAGCGAGTCCCAGTTCAACCAGCTGTTCCCGAACCGGAACGGCTTCTACACCTACCGCGGCCTGGTCGACGCGCTCAGCGCCTACCCGAAGTTCGCGGCCACCGGCGACACCCCGACCCGCAAGCGCGAGGCGGCGGCTTTCCTCGCCAACGTCAGCCACGAGACCGGCGGCCTGAAGTTCGTCGTCGAGCAGAACACCGCCAACTACTCGCACTACTGCGACTCTTCGCAGCCGTACGGCTGTCCGGCCGGCCAGTCCGCGTACTACGGTCGCGGACCGCTGCAGTTGAGCTGGAACTTCAACTACAAGGCGGCGGGCGACGCCCTCGGCATCGACCTGCTGCACAACCCCAACCTGGCCCAGAACGACCCGGCGGTGTCCTGGAAGACCGCGCTCTGGTTCTGGAACACCCAGAACGGCGCCGGCCGGATGACCGCGCACGACGCCATCGTCAACAACAAGGGCTTCGGCGAGACCATCCGCACCATCAACGGCGCGCTGGAGTGCGACGGCAAGAACCCCTCCCAGCGCGACGACCGGATCAACCTCTTCAAGAAGTTCGTCGGCGCCCTCGGCACCGACACCGGCGGCGGTAACCTCTCCTGCTGACGCACCGGCCGGCGCGTGACCGGGCGGCCGGGCCCACCGGCCTCCCGGTCACGCCCGCCAGTGCACGAAGGTCGGCGGCGAGCAGTCCCACAGCTCCCCCGCGATGCTGGTCGGCCAGGACTCCCACCCGTCGAAGTCCTCCTGGACGATGCGGCGCAGGAACTCGACCATGCCGAACGGGTGGACCGCGAAGGTCGGGTCCATGCGATCACCCTGGCGACCGGGCGCGGTGACCAGCGGGAGGCGGTGAACGGTTGCCGGGCGGACGATCCGTCGGCGTCCGATCGGTCCGTCAGCCCAGCGCCCGGAGTCAATTCCCCCGCGAATGACCGCCCTTGGCCACCGGGGCCGCGAGCAGCGGAAATGCCCGCCGGGTCACGGCGCCGGGCGGGCGGGTGGCGGTGAACGGGACCGACGATTCCTGAACGACGGGAAATGGCAGCCGAGTTGGATGGTGTGCGATCTCCTGGGAAAGCAGTGAACCGACCACCGGCGCGCAGCGTGAGGCCGCGAACACCGTCCGCAGTCACTCAGACCCCAGGAGCCCGCCCAGGTAGCGCCAACCCCGTTCACATGTCAACCACACAACCTTGAAGCGACATCCTCAACAACCATTGTGGCTCCGCAGTCCCGGCGGGTAGAGTCCCGGTCCGCCGAGTACCGAACACGTGCTCGCACGGCATTCTTTGGGGCGGGCATGACAAATAACCGCAACATCCACGGGGCCACTTCCGACCTGATTGACGCGTTCACGGAAACCGTGCGCCGATATCCCGCACGCCCGGCGATCGTCCACCACGGACAGGACCTCAGCTATCGCCAACTGAACGAATCAGCAAGCAGTTTGGCCGCACACATCGGCACCGCGCCGGGCGTGGTGGCGGTTTCGGCGACGCATACGCCGGACACCGTCATCGGCCTGCTCGGCACCCTGGCCGCCGGCGGGGCGTACTGCCCCGTCGACCCGGCGTTCCCGCCGCAACGGCAGCGGGAGATGCTGGCGGCGGTCGGGTGCCGGAAGGCCATCGGCCTCGATCCCGAACCGCTGCCGGACGCCGCCGAGTTACCCCGATTAGCCGCGACCTCCCGGGACGGCTCGGAACAGCCGGAGCGGCCGGCCTATCTGCTCTTCACGTCGGGCTCGACCGGGCAGCCGAAGCCCGTCGTCACACCGCGACGGGCGATCTCCGCCGCCGTCGACTCGCTGCGCACGCTCTTCGGCCTCACCCCCGAGGACCGGGTGCTCCAGTTCGCCTCGCTGAACTGGGACACCTGCTTCGAGGAGATCCTGCCGACCCTCACCACCGGCGCCGCGCTGGTCCTGGACCGTGAGGCGCACAGCGGGTCGTTCCCGCGCTTCCTGCGGATGATCGAGCGCGAGCGGATCACCGTGCTCGACCTGCCCACCGCCTTCTGGCACGAGCTCGTCCTGCACCTCGCCGAGGGGGGCGCCGCGCTGCCCGGGTGCGTCCGGCTGCTGGTGATCGGCGGCGAGCCGGCCAACCCGGCGCGGCTGGCCGACTGGGCCACCCTCGACACCGGACGGATCCGGCTGCTCAACACCTACGGCTCCACCGAGACCACGCTGATCACCCATGCCGTCGACCTGCACGGACCGCTCGCCGCCGTCCGGGACCGGCCCTGGGCGGCCGGCGACCGGGTGCCGATCGGCCGCGCCCTGCCCCATGTGCACGAACGGATCGACGAGCACGACGAGTTGCTGATCGGCGGACCGGCGGTGGCGCTCGGCTACCTCGGCCTGCCGGAGGCCACCGCGGCCCGGTTCACCGAGGACGCCGAGGGCGTGCGCTGGTACCGCACCGGCGACCGGGTGAGCCGCGGGCCGGACGGCGTGCTGACCCACCAGGGCCGGATGGACGGCGAGTTCAAGATCCGCGGGATCCGGGTCGACCCGGCCGAGGTGGAGGCGCACATCGGCGGGCATCCGGGCGTGCAGGCGGTGGCGGTGACGGGGGCGACCGTCGCCGGGCGCTCCGCGCTCGTCGCGTACGTGGTCCCGCGCGCCGGGGCGGCGGCCGGGACGCTGGACGCCGAGGTCCGCGCCCATCTGCGGGACCGGGTACCCGGCCACCTCGTGCCCAGTCGGATCACGGTCGTGCCGGAGCTGGTGCTCACGGCGAGCGGCAAGGTCGACCGGGCCGCCTCGCATCGCCGCCACTCGGCCCCGACCACGGCTTCAACCACGGCACCGGCACCCGCCTGCCCATAACGCTTCCGCCCTCACGCGCCCCGGGCCCGCGCACCGAACGGCCCACCACCCTCACGCGGTGCCGCCCCCGGCGCGCCGCGACCCCCGACGGTCCCTAGGAGACCCCGTTGAGCAGCGTAGACACCACCCCCGCCGACACCGAGGGCGTGACGGCGATCTTCCGTCGCGTCCTGGAGACCGAGGACGTCGCGGCGGACTCCGACTTCTTCCTCCTCGGCGGTGACTCCCTCATCGCCACCCGCGTGCTGAGCGCCCTGGCCCGGACGTACGGCGTCGAGCTGTCCTTCGAGGACTTCGTGCTCGCCCCCACCCCGGCCGGCCTCGTCGCGCTGATCGCGGGCATCAGATGACCGGCGGCAGAGCGCGCTCCGCGGTCGTCGTCGGCGCCGGACTGGCGGGTCTGACCGCCGCCGAGGGGCTGGCGGCCCGTGGGCTGGACGTCACCGTGCTGGAGGCCCGGGATCGGGTCGGCGGGCGCACGCACGGGATCGAGGTCGCGCCCGATGCCTGGATCGACGCCGGCGCCGCCTACCTCGGCGCACGACACACCGAACTCCTCGACCTCATCAAGGAGTTGGGCCTCCACACCACGCCGACCACGATGCTCGGCGCGAGCCGCTTCGCACTGGGCGGCCACGACGGCCGCGCGGACGGCGAACACGCCACCCGGGACGGCCGGTTCCCGCCGCTCAACGCGGTGGCGCTCGGCGACCTCTTCGACCACCTCGCCGAACTGACCGCCGTCGTCCGCCCGGAGGCGCCCTGGCTCACTCCGGACGCCGAGCGGCTGGACGGCCTCACCGCCGCCGAGTGGGCCGAGCAGTACCTCGACCACCCGGACGCCCGGCTGTTCTTCCCGCTCTTCCTGGGCGAGATGATGGCCGCCGACCCGGCCGAGGTCTCGGTCCTGCACATGGCCTTCTACCTGCGCTCCGGCGGCGGCCTGCGCTATCTCAACGCCTTCGAGGGCGGCGCCCAGCAGGACCGGATCGCGGGCGGCGCGCACCTGCTCTGCGAGCGGCTGGCCGGCCGGCTGGCCGAGCGGCACCACGGCACCGTCCGGCTCGGCACGGCGGTGCGTGCCGTCGCCCAGGACGCCGACGGAGTCACCGTTCACTCCGAGCGCGGCGCGACGTACCGGGCCGACGTCGCCGTGGTGGCCCTGCCGCCGCTGCTCGCCGACGCCCTCGACCTGGGACCCGCTCGCCCGGCCCGCCGGGCGGGCGAGCTGACCGGGCGCGGCTGCGCCGTCAAGGTCAACCTGGTCTACCCGTCACCGGTCTGGCGCGAGCACGGGCTCTCCGGCTGGTCGGTCAACGCGGAGGGCCCGCTGCTCTCCACGGTGGACGACTCACCGGCCGGCTCGGCGGTCGGGGTGCTCACCGGCTTCGTCACCGGCGCCGAGGCGCACCGCTACGCCGCCCTCGGACCGGGCGAGCAGCGTGCCGCCGCGGTCGCACAGGCCGCCCGGCTGTTCCCGATGCTGCCCGAGCCGGTCGGCTTCCACGTCACCGACTGGGTCAACGAGCCCTACAGCAAAGGCTGTTACGCCGCACTCTTCGGGCCCGGCGACTGGCTGCGGCTCGGCCCGACGCTGACCGCGCCTCACGGCCGGGTGCACTGGGCCGGCACCGAGACCAGCACGGAGTTCTTCGGCCTGTTGGAGGGCGCGATCCGCTCCGGCCACCGGGTCGTCGCGGAGATCCTCGACGGCGAGGCCTGACCCGCCGCCCCGGCCGACACGCACACCGGCACAACGGGCACAACCGCAAGACGGCCAGAGCACCACCGACCACCGCTCCCCCGCCGCCCGTGCTCCCGTTCCACAAGAACCGCGGGCCACCCCCCTCTCAGGAGACGCCATGAGCGACCCGAGTTCCGCCCTGAGCAGCACCCCGCCCACCCCGATCGCACCGCTCGCCGCCCGCGAGCGGCTGATGGCCGAACCCGGCCTCGGGGCGGGCAACTTCCTCGACCACGCCATCGCGGTGAACCCGAACCGCGCGGTCCCGTTCGCCTACAGCCACCACACCGACCACCGCGGCGCCGTCGTGCTGCGCGGCCACAGCCTGCTCGACCTGGCCGCACAGCGCGACCGCTACGCCGCCTGGTACCACGCCAACGGCGTGCGCCCGGGCGAGCCGGTGGCCGTGGTGATCGCCGAGGGCCTGGAGCCACTGCTGCACTTCCTCGCGCTCAGCGCGCTGGGCGCCGTCCCGGCCCTGGTCAACGACGCGATGCGGCACGACGTGATGGTCCGCTACCTCCACCACGTCGGTGTGGTCGGCGTGGTGGCCGACGACACCACCCGGCTGGCCGCCGCCTACCGCGAGGACCCGCAGCACCGCCCCCGGTTCCTCGCGCTCGCCGCCGAGGTCCGGGCCTTCGACGCGGAGTCCTCCGGCTCCCTGCCCGCCCAGTACCCGTACCGGCACGCGCCGGACGACGTGGTCGCGCTGATCCACTCCTCCGGCACCACCGGCACCCCGAAGTCCACCATGCTCGGACACCGCCAGTTCTGGGACGGCAAGCAGCCGCGCATGGTGCGCTTCCCCGCCGAGCCGTCCGACCGGCTGATGTCGCTGATGCCGCACACCCACGCGGGCGGCCTGAGCTACTTCCTCACCGCGACCCTGCTCGGTCTGCCGACCGTCGTGATGGCCGACTGGCGCCGGGCGGTGGTCGAGCCGGTGATGGAGGCCTTCCAGCCGACCATGGTCGCCTCGTTCCCCCGCACCTTCGTCGAACTCGCCACCGGGGAACTCCCGGTGAAGGGCGCCGCCAGGGTGCACTCCTGGTTCAACACCGGCGACAGCGCCCACTACGGGCACATCCGCCGCCTGGTCCGACTCGGCGAGCGCCCGGCCGGGCTGATCCGGCCCTGGCTGCTGCCGCGGGAGAAGGCGGAGCAACCCGCCCTGCCCGGTTCGCAGTTCGTCGACGGCCTGGGCTCCTCCGAGATGGGCATGGCACTGTTCGGCCAGGTGACCACACCGGAGTCGGACCGCGACGACCGCTGCGTCGGCAAGCCGCTGGAGGTGGTGCGCCGCGCCGCCGTGCTGGACCAGGACGGCGCCGAGGTGCCGGACGGCACGGTCGGGCTGCTGGCGATCGACTCGCCCTCGCGCACGCCCGGCTACTGGAACGACGGCCGGCTGACCGGCAGCTTCGAACTCGCCGGGTACTGGCTCACCGGGGACGTCGCCCGGCGCGACGCCGAGGGCCGCTTCTACCACCTGGACCGGACGGTGGACGTCATCGACACCGCGGCCGGCCCGGTCTACAGCCTGCCGATCGAGGAGGTGCTGCTGGCGGACTGCGCCGAGCTGGTCCGGGACTGCTCGGTGGTCGGCGTGCCCGGCGCCGCCGGAGAGGGCCAACGGCCCATCGCCGTCGTCCAGTTGCAGCAGGATGCGGAGTCCGCGACGGACACCGAGGTGCTGGAGGCCGCCAACAAGGCGCTCGCCGGGGCCGGCCTGGCCGCGCTCGCCGCCGTCCGGATCGCCCGCACCGCGTCGGAGTTCCCGCTCGGGCCCACCGGCAAGGTGCTCAAGCGCGAACTGCGCACCCGCTTCGCCACCCTCTTCACCGGCCAGTAGCCCCCGGATGGACGACCGCCACGCTGCGCCCGCGCCCCCCGCGCCCGCGCAGCCCTACCAGTACGTCCGCACGCCCCTGGTGGAACCCGACTGGCGCCGGCTGCCCGGCTGGCGCGAGGTGACCGGGGCGCAGTGGCGCGACGCCCAGTGGCAGCGCGCCCACTGCGTCAAGAACACCCGCCAACTGCGCGCCGTCGTCGGCGACTTGCTCACGCCCGAGTGCTATGCCCAACTCGACGCCGACCAGGCCCGGTTCGCGACGATGCCGCTGCTGGTGCCGCCGCAGATGCTCAACACCATGGCGGCGAACGCCCCGACCACCCCGGAGGAGTACACCGCCGCGTTCCTCGCCGACCCGGTGCGCCGCTACATGCTGCCGATGCTCGCCGACCGGCTCCCGCACTGGCCCAGCCACCCCAAGGCCGAGCGCGACTCGCTGCACGAGGCCGAGATGTGGGTGACCGAGGGCCTCACCCACCGCTACCCCACCAAGGTGCTGGCCGAACTGGTCGCCACCTGCCCGCAGTACTGCGGCCACTGCACCCGGATGGACCTGGTCGGCACCTCCACGCCCCAGGTCGCCAAGACCCGCCTGACGCTGCGGCCGGAGCACCGCCAGGAGCAGATGCTCGACTACCTCAAGCGCACCCCGGCCGTGCGCGACGTGGTGGTCTCCGGCGGCGACCTCGCCAACGTGCCCTGGCCGCAGCTGGAGTCCTTCCTGCGCCGGCTGCTGGAGCTGGAGACGGTGCGCGACATCCGGCTCGCCAGCAAGGCGGTGGTCGGCCTGCCGCAGCACTGGCTGCAGCCGCAGGTGCTGGAGGGCGTGCACCGGATGGCCACGCTCGCCGCCGGCCGGGCCGTCAACCTCGCCGTGCACACCCACGCCAACCACGTCCGCTCGGTGACCCCGCTGGTCGCCGAGGCGGCCCGGGCGCTGCTCGACGCGGGCGTGCGGGACGTGCGCAACCAGGGCGTGCTGATGCGCCGGGTCAACGACACCCCCGAGGACCTGCTGGACCTCTGCTTCGCCCTCCAGGGCGAGGCCAACATCCTGCCGTACTACTTCTACCTCTGCGACATGATCCCCAACGCCGAGCACTGGCGCACCAGCCTCCACCAGGCACAGCGCCTGCAGGAGGCGATCATGGGCTACCTGCCCGGCTACGCCACCCCGCGCCTGGTCTGCGACGTGCCGCGGCTCGGCAAGCGCTGGGTGCACCAGGTGGTGGCGTACGACCGCGAGCGCGGCGTCTCGTACTGGACGAAGAACTACCGCACCGGCCTGGAGGTCCGCGACGCGGGCACCGCCCCGGCCGGGCACGACGCGCTGGACCGCCTCCACCCCTACTACGACCCGGTGGACACCCTCCCCGAGGCCGGCCGCCGCTGGTGGGCGGAGCGGGCCGGGCACCCCGCCCCCCAGGAAGGAGCAGCACGGTGAACCCGTCCGCCCCGCACGATCCCGCCTCACACGACTCCGGCCCGCACGACCCCGGCCCGCTGCGCCGGATGTGCTGGATCTTCCCCGACCGCGAGTCCACCCGCACCACCGCGACCTGGCGCCACTACTTCTGGGACCTCTACGCCGAGGTGGCCGAGGAGCTGGGCCTCACCTGGTGCCGGCACGCGCCGGACGCGGTCACCGTGGACGCCACCGACCCGGCCCGCCCGCTGGTGTACGTCGACGAGGAGCCGGTGACGCCGCGGGACACCCTGTTCATCACCGCGCTCTACTCGCTGCCGTACCAGTCGATGGACGTCTTCAACCAGTACGCGCTGTACGCGGTGCTGGAGCAGGCCGGCTTCTACCTGCCGTTCCCGCCGCACATCTCGCTGATCGGCAACGACAAGCTGGCCACCGTGCTGCACCTGGCCGACTCCCCGGTCCCGCCGATCCCGTCGGTCCGGA
Source organism: Kitasatospora sp. NPDC057965 (assembly GCF_042887135.1). NCBI lineage: Bacteria > Bacillati > Actinomycetota > Actinomycetes > Kitasatosporales > Streptomycetaceae > Kitasatospora > Kitasatospora sp. NPDC057965. The sequence goes on along the minus strand of NZ_JBHVPZ010000017.1, from coordinate 119,859 downwards.
TCGGCACCGGCCGGGACGTCGCCAAGCACCACTACGAGGTGGCGCTCGGCTCGCTGACCTACCCGGCGATCGTCAAGCCGGCCGGCTGGTGCGGCGGCGGCGGCATCAACCTGGCGCGCGGCCCGGAGGACGTCCGCGGCCTGGCCAGCCTCGCCCAGGGCGGCGACACCACACTGATCGCCCAGCCCTACCTCGGCGACGGCACCGTGGACTACCGCGTCTACGTGATCGACGGCAAGCCGTACGCGGCGCTGCGGCGGGTGCCCGAGCCCGGTTCGCCGGTGGCCAACGCCAGCCGCGGCGGCTCGATGGAGTTCCCACCGGTGCCGCCCGAACTCGCCGAGGCCACCGCCTACTTCGCCGAGAAGCTGGCGATCCCGTTCTTCTGCGTGGACTTCCTGCACGACGGCGAGCGGTACTGGTTCTCCGAGCTGGAGCCGGACGGCGTGATCGCCCCGGACTTCGACGACCCGGGCCGCACCCTGCAGCGGGACATCACCCGGGCCCGCTTCACCGCCTACCGGGACGCCCACGCCAAGTGGCTCGCGAACCGCCCCCTGTCCCCCATCCTCCGATCGGACGCCCGATGACCGATGCCTTCTCCCTGCCGCCCGACGCGGCCGAGCCCCGGCTTCCCGTCGCCGCACGGACCTTGGAGCTGCTGCGGACGGTGCCCGGGCTGGCCCCGCGCTACGCCGCGCACCCCGGCGGCGTCCGCACCCTGGAGGAGCTGGCCGCCCTGCCGCCGCTGCTCAAGGACGACCTGAACACCGCGCTCGCCCATCTGGAGCCGCGCAGCACGACGGCCGCCACCTGGCTGTTCCAGAGCGGTGGCTCCACCGGCGCGCCCAAGGTCGGCTACGCGCCGACCGGCTTCTACATGGCCGGCGTCCAGGAGCACTGGCAGGCACTGGACCGCGACGACGTGTTCGCCAACGCCTGGGGCGCGGGCCGGATGTGGGGCGCGCACTTCCTCGCCGCCGCGCTCGCCGACCGCGCCGGCTGCCGGGTGATCGCGCTCGGCTCGATCACCCGCGAAGAGTACCCGGACTGGCTGGGCTTCCTCGCCGACCGGGGCGTCACCGCGATCGGCGGCACCCCGAGCGTGCTGCGCCTGTGGTTCACGCACGCCCGCGCCGCCGGCATCAAGCTGCCCGCCCTGCGGAAGGTGCTCTGGCTCGGCGAGGCCTGGCAGCCGCAGCTGGAGGAGGACCTCGCGGCCGTCGCACCGCAGGCCCGCCGCTGGGGCATGTTCGGCTCCACCGAGACCTGGGTGGTCGGCACCAACACGCCCGACTGCCCCGCGGACACCTTCCACCCGCTGCCCGACCAGCTGGTGCACGCGGGCCCGGACGGACTGCTGGACTTCACCACCCTCAACCCGGAGATGCTCAACCCGGTGCTGCGCTACCGCACCGGCGACGCGGGCGGGTTGACCGACTGCCCGTGCGGGCGCCCGGGCCGGGCGATGCGGGTGCTGGGGCGGCGCGACAACGTCGTCCAGGTGCGCGGCCTCGGCCTGCACGTCGACGAGCTGGTCGCCCGGGCCGAGCGCGAACCCGGCGTCTCCCGGGCCCAAGTGGTGATCACCGAGGACGGCGGCCGGGCCACCGGGGTGGACGTCCTGCTGCTGGCCGGCCCGGGCACGGCGGTGGACGCCGCCGCGCTGCGTACCGAACTGCTGTCCGCCACCTTCACGTTGAGCACCGCCTTCCAGCACGACCCGGAGCACGTCACGGTCCGGGTGGCGGACGCGCTGGTCAGCAACGACCGCACCGGCAAGACGGCCTCCTTCGTGGTGCGCGAGGCCACCGGCGCCGCCGCGGCGACTCCCGACACCGCGGCGGCCTCCGACGGGGAGGCCTCGTGAAGCCGCGGCGCCCGGAGGACCTGGGGCGCGGCTTCAACCTGTTCTGGGCCGGCCAGACGGTCAGCGTGGTCGGCGACCGGATCACCGTGTTCGTCGTCCCCACCCTGATGATTTTCGTCCTGCACGCCTCCGCCCTCCAGGTCGGCGTGGTGGCGATGGCCCAGTACCTCGGCATCCCGCTGCTCGGCCCGGTCGCGGGTGTGCTGGTCGACCGCTGGGACAAACGCCTCACCATGCTGGTCTGCGACCTGCTGCGGCTGGCCGCCGTCCTGGTGATCCCGCTGGCGTACTGGCTGGACTTCCTCTCCACCGCGCTGCTGTTCGGCTGCGTGGCGGTGATCAGCGGCGCGACCATCTTCTTCAACGTCGGCTATCTGATCGCCGTCCCCGCCGTGGTGCCCGAGGACCGGATGGTGCGCGCCTACTCCCGGCTGGAGGGCAGCAACTCGGTCTCCGAGGTGGCCGGGCCGTCGATCGCCGCCGGCCTGTACAGCGCGCTCGGGGTGGGCGCGCTGCTGGTGGACGCGGCCAGCTACCTGGTGTCCGCCGCCTGCTTCCGCTCGATGCGGCCGTGGGGCGAGCGGACCGTCGTCGAGGGCACCGTGTGGGAGCGGCTGACCGCGGGCTTCCGGATGAACTGGGCCGACCCGGTGCTGCGCCGGGTGGTGCTGGCGGCCGTCACGCTCAACTCCGGCGGGCCGGTCTTCGTCACGGTGCTGCCGGTGCTCGCCTACCGCGGCCTCGGTGTGTCGGTCGGCGTGCTCGGCGCCGCGATGTCGGTCGGCGCGGTGGGCGCGCTGATCGGCGCCGTGGTCGCGCCGCGGATCAGCGCACGCCTCGGCCTGGGGCGGACGCTGGCCTGGTCGCTGCTGCTGCACTGCCTCGTCGGGCTCGGCGTACTGGCCGCGCCCGCACTGCCCGCCGGACCGGTGATCGCGGTGACCATGGGCTGCTACGGCTTCTTCATGTCCTGCATCAACGTGTGCAGCGCGCCCACCCGGCAGTCGCGGATGTCCGCCGAGCACCAGGGCGTGATGCACGCGGCGTTCCGCACCGTCACCTGGGGCGTGATCCCGCTCGCCGCGCTGGTCGGCGGCCTGGCCGTGTCGGCGCTCACCGAACCGCTGGGCATCCTGGACGCGGCCCGCTGGGTGATGGCCGGCGGCACCCTGCTGGCGGCCTGCTCCTTCCTGCCCGCGCTCGGCATCCAGCCCCGGATGGACGCCGCCGCCCGCGCGGAGAAGCAGCAGACGGCGGACGTCTCACCGGAGTTGACGGAGAGCGCGTCATGAGCGGCGACGTCCTGCTGATCACCGGCTGCTCCTCGGGCATCGGCCTGGCCACCGCCGTGGCCGCCGCCCGCGCCGGGTTCACCACCGTCGCCACCCTGCGCGATCCGGCCCGCTCCGAAGCCCTGTGCAAGGCCGCCGAGCAGGCCGGGGTCACCCTGGACGTCCGCCCGCTCGACGTCACCGACGCCGCCTCCGTCACCGCCTGCGTCGACGGCGTGGCCGCGGCGTACGGACGGCTGGACGCGGTGGTCAACAACGCCGGCGTCTCCAACTTCGACCCCACCCTGGAGATGTCCACCGACGCCGCGCTGCGGGCCAACCTGGAGGTGAACTTCTTCGGCGTGATCGCCGTCAGCCGCGCCGCGCTGCCACTGCTGCGCGCCTCCGGCGGGCGGCTGGTCACCATCGGCAGCGTGCACGGCGTGGTCGGGCAGCCGTTCAACGAGGCCTACTGCGCCGCCAAGTTCGCGGTCGAGGGCTTCATGGAGAGCCTGGCCCCGGTGGCCGCCGCGCACGGCGTGCGGGTCTCCGTCGTGGTGCCCGGCTTCGTGCCCGACACCGGGTTCGGGATCTTCCCGGACATCGACCGCCGCACCATCGCGGCGGCCTCCGGCCCGTACGCGCCCACCTTCGCCGACTACCTGACCTGGGTCGCCGGCCAGGGCTGGGAGGCCGCCGGCCAGCCGGCCGCCGAGGTGGCCGAGGGGGTGCTGCGGACGCTGCGCGCCGAGCGGCCCGCCTTCCGCGTGCCCACCAACGCCTGGGCCGCCGGCCATCTGGCCCACAAGCTCGCCGACCCCGACGGCTCGGCCGTCCAGACCCTCGCCCGCGGCTGGATCGGCCTTCCCGATTCCCCCTGACGCATCCCCAGGAGCCCCGCCATGCCCGCCAAGCCACTCCCCGAGTTGGTCGACTTCGCCCGGCGCAACTCCCCCTTCTACGCCGAGCTCTACCGCGACCTGCCGCCGCGGATCGAGCACCTCGCCCAGCTGCCGCTGATCGAGCAGACCGCCTTCTGGGCCGCCAACTCCTGGCCGGACAACCGCCTGCTCACCGGCCCGCTGACGGACGCCGGCGTCTACAAGACCGGCGGCACCTCCGGCGTCCCCAAGTTCTCCCCCTGGTCGCGCACCGAGCACACCGACTCGGTCACCGCCTTCGGCGCGGGGCTCGTCCAGGCCGGCCTCAGGCCAGGCCACCGGGTCGCCAACCTGTTCTGGGCCGGCGAGCTGTACGGCGGCTTCCTCTACATCGAGAACGCCCTGCACCACGCTCCGGTCGAGAACGTCCGGCTGCCCGTCGGCGCCGCGCCCGAGGCGTACATCGCCGACCTGATCCACGACTTCGGCGTGGACGTGCTGGCCGGTGAGCCGATGAAGCTCAGCTCCGTCGCCGAGCACCTGGTCAAGGAGGGCAGGGCCGCCGAGCGGATCGAACTGCTGCTGTTCGGCGGGGACCTGCTCTTCGCCGACCTGCGCCCGATCCTCTCCCGGGCCTTCCCGAACGCGGCCGTCTCCTCGATCGGCTACGCCTCGGTGGACGCCGGTCTGGTCGGCGCGCCGGTGCCCGGCGACGACGTCCGGGTGCACGAGGCCTTCCCGAATCGGACGGTGGTGGAGCTGGTCGACGACACCACCGGCGAGCCGATCACCGAGCCCGGGGTGCCCGGCCGGGTCGTGGTCACCAACCTGTTCCGCACCCTGATGCCGATCCTGCGCTACCCGACCGGCGACCGCGCCGAGTGGGTCGACGTGGAACGCGGGCGGTTCCGCCTGGTCGGCCGGTCCACCGAGGGCGCCCGGGTCGGCACGGTGGCGATGCCGACCGAGGAGATCCGGGCCGTCCTGCTCGCGCACGACCCGGAGCAGGTCATCTCCGGCCTGCAGATGGTGCAGCGGCGCTGGGACGGCAAGGACGGGCTGATCCTGCGGCTCGGGTACACCGAGCAGCCGCCGGCCGGTCTGGCCGGGCGGCTGGTCGAGGCGGTCTACAAGGCGCGGCCGCTCTATCCGGACGACGTGGCGGCCGGGGTGATCCACGACCTGGTGATCGAGTGGGTGCCGCGCTCGGAGCTGGTCACCAACCCGCGCACCGGCAAGCTCCAGCAGGTCATCGACGAGCGTCCGCCGGCCTGACCCCGGGCGCCGCCCGGGCGGGTGTCCCCCGCCCGGGCGGCCCGGCCCTCGACGTGGCCGCTGTTCAGCCCTTGTGCGGCGCTCCGGCCAGCATCACGCTCTGGCCGCGGAACTCCGCGATCACCTTTCCTGCCGCGTTGCGCACCGTCACGTCGTAGACGCCGGTGCGCCCGGAGCGGGTGCGCTCCACCGCCTCGGCGGTCAGTTCGTCCCCCACCGCCGCCGGTGCCAGGAACGTCACCTGCGCGGCCTGGGCGACCGTCACCGGGCCGTAGCTGTTGCAGGCGTAGGAAAAGGCCGCGTCGGCGAGCAGAAAGAGAAAACCGCCGTGTGCGATGCCGTGGCCGTTCACCATCGCCGGGCCGATCGTCATCCGCATCACCGCGCGCCCGGTGGACACCGCGTCGAGCGCGATGCCGAGCCCCTGGCAGGTCCGGTCCCGCTGGTAGAGGGCGGCCATCCGGGACTGCGGCACGGACGCCTCCGCCGATGCCCCGGAATCGGTGACGGCCTCGGTTTCCACGCTCATGACGCCCTGCTTTCCCCGGGAACTGCCCGAAACGGTCGGTGTCGGTGTGCCGTGCGTGCGTATTGCACCCGCATTACACCGAGGCCCGCGACGGGCTGTCAACGGCCTCAGGACGAGGACGGAACGTCGGGTGGGGGAATTCAGAGCAGCCGCTTGATGTCACCCCGGGCCCGGTAGAACGAGCCGCTGCCGGACTCCAGCACCTCCGCCACCAGGTACCGCGCGCCCGCCACCCGGATGTCCTTCGGGAACTGCACCCGGCGCAGCGGGTCGAAGCCCGGCGACACCACCCGCACCCGCAGCCGGGCGCCGTCCTGCACGCACTCGACCTCGATGCCGCCCGTCGCCGCCGCCGACCCGACCGTCACCGACTCGATCGCGGCGCCGGCCACCGCCGCCGTCCAGCCGCTGCCGTCCACCTCGGCGGCCTGCGGCAGCCGGCCCTCCTCGGCCGCGCGCACGGCCTGCTCGCTCGCGTCCAGGCAGACCAGCGAACCGTCCGTGGTCACCAGGTAGAGCCGGCCGTCGCGGTACTGCATGCTGTACGCCGAGCCGCAGCCGGTGCCGAGCTTCCACAGCCGGGTGCCGTCGGCCGCGAAGCAGTACACCGAGGAGTGGTTGTCGCCCGCGAACACGTAGCGGCCGTCGGGCGAGGCCGCGCAGGAGAACACCGCGGCGTCGCAGCGGTAGCGGGCCGCCTCGGAGCCGTCCGCCTTGCGCAGCCGGTGCACCGAGCCGCGCGAGGTGCCGGCGAACACCTCGTCGCGCTCCTGCCAGCCGAACAGCACCGCGCCGTCGGTCCCGGTGTGCCACACCGGCGCGCCGCCGCGCGAGGCGTAGCGGGCCACGCCGCGCGAGTGGCCGTGGTAGACGCCGTCGGCGTCGCAGCGCACCATCCAGCCGTCGGTGCCCTCGGCCTTGCGGCGCCACTGGAACTCGTCCTCGTGGTCGACGGTGGTGATCCCGCCGCGCGCGTCGGCCACGCCGAGCACGCCGTCGTGGATGTCCAGCCAGTAGATGTCGACGTCCTCGGCTATCTCGTACGCCACCCGCGGCACCTTGCCGCCCAGGTCGTACACCTTGCCGTCGTCGCAGCCGGCGTAGATCCACCAGTCGTCGGCGACGATGCACTTGACGCCGTCGGGCAGGCCGTAGCGGCCGGTCACCTCGCCGTCGTGGGTGAGGGTGTAGACGTCGCCGCGCTCGTTGCCGACCCAGGCGTGCTCCTCGCCGACGAAGATGCCGAACGCCGCCGCGCCGGAGCGGAACCGCCACAGCACCGGCGCCTGGCGGGCCGTCGAGCGGGTGCTGACGATCGCCCGGCGCGTCACCGCCCGCCGCTGCCGCACCCCGCGCACCGCCGGGGCGTAGCCCTTGCGGACCTTCTCGCCGATCTTCTTGGCGGCGGCCGACGCGGCCTTCTCCGGGGAGGGGTAGCTGGTGGTCTTGGTCTGGCCGCTCTCGCCGATCCGCCCGTAGGTGATGGTGACGGCCGCCCCGCTGACCAGGACCTCGTAGAACTTGTGCGCGCTGCCGCTGTCCTCGGACAGCTCCAGGTAGGTCGACTGGGCGTCGGTGGCGGTGGCTGACATGGCGTGGGCCCCTTCCGGGCACGGCGTGGTGTGGGCCGCCGGGTGTCTCGGTGCCCGGCGACACCTCAGAACCTAGCCGCCGGTACCGACAACGGCGCCGCCGGGCCCTGCGGGCGCGGAGTCTGCCCGAACGGACCTTCCGCCCCGCGCACCTCTCTGACAGCATCGTCCGCTATCCGGTCACCCGGCACCGGGGAACACGGGTACCGCTCACGGGGCAGGGGGGAGTCGGCGGATGCGGGACCTGGCGGCACCCTCCGCGCCCGTCGCGCACGCCGGCCACCGGCCCGCGCGGTGGGTTCGCACCCGGCTGCGGGCCGCACCCTGGACGGCACTGCTCAACGCCGTGCTGGTGTTCGCGGTCGTACTGCTCGCCACCGGCCTGCCCCGGGGCGTCGACCGCGGCGAGGACGCCGCGCTGCGCGACTTCCTGCGCGACCGCGGCATCGACGCGACCAGCCTGGTCACCACCGCCGGGCTCCGCCAGGGCGACGACTCCGCCGAACTGGACGCCGTCGCCGAGCGGCTGACCGCCCACACCGGCGGGGAGTTCCGTGTCTCGGCGGGCGGACCGGTCTACGGCGTGCAGGGCAGACAGGCCCGGACCCTCACCGACCCGCAGCTGTCCCGGCCCGACGGCCCGTCCCCCAAGCTGTCCCTGCGCCACCTCGCCGGCCTCGCCGAGCACACCGCCCTCGCCGAGGGCCGGTGGCCCTCGCCCGTCCCCACCGACCGGCCGCTCCAGATCGTGGTGTCGCGGACGACCGCCGAGAAGCTCAACATCCGGGTCGGCGACGTGCTGACGGCCGAACCCCTCCCGCTCGTCCCGCCCTCCCCCGGGACGGAGGTGGTCGGCACCTTCGACGTCCACGACGAGGCCGACCCGTACTGGACGGACCTCGCCTGTCTGACCAGGCCCTGCCTCAGGATCCCCGACACCTTCGAGCGGCTGCGGCTGTGGGAGGCCACCGGCCTGACCAGCGGCGACGACCTTCCCGGCCTCCAGCGGTGGACGGACGGCGGACAGCTCTCCTGGCGGCTGCCGGTCGACACCGACGCGCTGCGCGCCGACCGGCTGGCACCGGCCGCGCGGGAGCTCGCGAGCTATCTGACCGGCCCCACCGCCGTCCGGCTCGCCGCCGGGACCGGCCGCTCCGACCTGCACACCTTCTCCTCCCTGCCCGAGCTGTTCGACCTGGCCACCGCCCGCCGGGACGCCGCCGCGCCCCTCGCGGCGATCGGCCCGGCCGGGCTGGCCGGCGTCGTCGTGGTGGTGCTGTGCCTGGCCGCCGCGCTGGCCGCCGACCGGCGCGGCCCCGAGCTCCTGCTGCTCCAGGCCCGCGGCGGCTCCCGCCGGGGCGTGCTGCGGCGGCTGCTCGGCGAGGGCGCGGCCTTCGTACTGCCCGGGGCGGCGGCCGGAACGCTGCTCGCCCTCCTGCTGCTGCCCGCCCCGCGCTGGGGCAGCGCCGTGCTCGCCGGGACGGCGGCCACCGCCTTCGCGCTGCTCGCCTTCCCGGCCCGCGCGTTGATGCTGCTCCGGCCGCGCACCCGGGGCCGACAGGGCGCGCGCGGCGGCGGCGCGCGCCGGGTGGTCGGCGAGTTCGCCGTGCTCGCCGTCACCGCCGCCGCCGTGGTCGAGGTCCGCCGCCGCGGCGCCGCCCCGCCCGGCACCGGGATCGACCCGCTGCTCGTCGCCGCCCCGCTGCTGGTCGCGCTCTGCACCGGCCTGCTGCTCGCCCGGTTCCAGCCGCCCCTGCTCGGCGCGCTCGCCCGGGCGGTCGGCCGCCGGCGCGGCGCGGTCGGCTTCCTCGCGCTCGCCGGGGCGGCGCGCGGCTCCGGTGGCCCGGGCGGATCGGGTGGCTCGGGCGGATCGGGTGGCTCGGGCGGATCGGGTGGCTCGGGTGGCCGCCCCCGCCCGTCCGTCCTGCCGGTGCTCGCGCTGCTGCTCGCCGTCACCACCGCCGGGTTCGGCGCGAACCTGCTCGACGCCGTCGACGCCGGCCGCACCCGCGAGTCCCGCCTCGCCACCGGTGGTGACGTCATGGTGAGCGCGCCCAAGGGCTTCGGCCTGGCGGCCTCCTTCACCGAGGCGGCCGGCCGGCTGCCCGGCGTCCGCGCCGCCACCGCCGTCACCCTGCTCACCGACGCCGCCGTGCTGCGCCCCGGACAGCGCCACCTCACCATCAGCCTGCTCGTGGTCGACCCGCCGGCCTACGCCGAGATCTCCCGCTCCCTCGGCCGCGGCGCCTTCGACCCGGCCCGGCTCGCCGCCCCCGACGGCCCCGTCTGGCCGGCCGGGCGCGACGTCCCCGTCCCCGCCCTCTACTCCCGCGGCCTGGTCGAGCAGCTCGGCGGCCACGCCGGGGCCGAACGGATCTACCTCACCAGCACCGGCGAACTGCGCGCCCAGTACGCGGGCACCGTCGACGCCACCCCCGCGCTGCGCGACTCCACCCACCCCTTCATCGTCCTGCCCATCGGCCCCGCCGCCGCCCGGGCGCCCGAACTGGCCGACCACGGCCACTGGTTCGCCGTCGGCGACCCCGACGAGGCGGCCGTCCGACGGCTGCTGCACGACCAGCCGGTCCACCCCCTGCTCGCCGACACCGCCAGGCTGAGCGGCGTCCCCTACGTCGGCCCGCACCCCGACGACATCCCTGACGGGTACCTGCTGAAGACCGCCTCCGGCCTCACCGCCGCGCTCGCCGACGACCCGCTGCAGCGGGCCGCCGCCCGGGTCTTCCTGGCCACCACCGTTGGCGCCGGCGCCTTCGCCCTGCTGGCCGCCCTGCTCACCCTGCTACGGGCCGCCCCCGACCGCGCCGCCGCCCTGGCCCGGCTGCGCACCATGGGACTGCGCCCGCGCCAGGGCCTGGCCCTCATCCTGGTCGAGGCCCTGCCGCAGACCCTGCTCGCGGCGGCCGGCGGCGTCCTCGCCTCACTCGCCGCCACCGCCCTGCTCGGCCCCGCCCTCGACCTGTCCGCGCTGCTCGGCACCCCCGTCCCGCCGGGCCTGCCGCTCCGCCCCGCCGCCGTGCTGCCCCCGGCCCTCGCCCTCACCGCGCTGGTCGCGGCCGGCGTGCTCGCCGAGGCCGTGCTGACCGGCCGCCGCCAGGTGACCACCGACCTGCGGGTGGGCGACGCGCCCTGAACACCCGGGAGTTCAGGCACCGACCGAGGCCAGATAGGCACCGACCAGCTCGGGTGTGGCGAGCCAGGCGGCGTGGTCGGCGGGCTCGGCGTAGGTGTTGGCGAGCCGCCGGGCCACCGCCTCGTGCTCGCCGGCGGCGGCGAACACCGCCTGGAGGTGGTCGGGCATCGTCAGCAGCGCCGCCGTCAGCGCCACCCCGTGCCGGGCGTGCCGCTCCCAGAACTCCTCGAAGACCTCGGCCATCCACGCCGCGGTGAACGGCCCGTCCCCGCGCTCGACGATCGCCCGCAGATACGCGTCCGCCGCCCGCGCCGCGCTGTTGGCGCCCTGCCCGGTGATGGGGTCGTTCACCACCACCGCGTCCCCGATCCCCCACACGGCCACCCCGTCCCCCAGCTCCGCCACCGGCCGCCGCACCACCGGGGTGAGCGCCCCGTACAGCGAACCGCCGGGGTCGGTGGGCTCGGCGGCGCGCCACAGCTCCGCCTCCCAGGGCAGGTACTTCCCCATCAACTCCCGCATCCTGCGCAGCTGTTCGACGCCGTCCGGCCGGTCGCCGAAACAGTCGAACGGACTGCCCGGCAGCGCCTCCCACAGCAGGATGTCGCACGGCCCGGACAGCGTCAGCGCCGGCTGCAGGTACAACTCCCCCACCCCGGGCACCGCGTGCATCCGCGCCCGCGGCCCGGCCGCCGGATCCGGCGCCCCCACCCCGTGCGCGTACAGCGCCGCCAGCCGCCGCTGCGGCGCGTCGAACGGCGAACGGGCGCCGTCCCGTTCGAAGATGCCCGCCAGCTCGCCGCGCCCCGCCGCGACCACCGTCAGATCGTGCGCCGCCGCCACCTCCCGCAGCCCGGCGAGGTCCAGCTCCCGGTACTCCACCCGCCCGCCGCGCTCCTCCACCAGCTCCAGCCAGCGCGCCAGCTTCACCCGCTGGTCCACCGAATGCGCCGGCTCGTCCAGCGTCATGGTGAACTCCAGTGCCCGAAGCCCGGGTTCGGGCACCAGCACGGCATCCACCGACCGCACCCCGGGCGCCTCCCCCTCCCACAGATCCAGCCCCGCCGCCCGCTCCACCCGCAACGCCGGCCCGAACATCGCCTGCGTCGACATCACCCGCCCACCCCGCACCTGAGCCGGCGTCCGCGCCGCCACCACCGTCACCTCGTACCCGCCCGCCCCCAACAGCCCCAACGCCACCTGCAACCCCGCCTGCCCCGCCCCCACCACCGCGATCCGACGCACAGCGCAACCTCCGTACCGACGAGCCAGTGATCTGACGAAACGTCAGTTCTACCGCCTGGAAGCACGACAGGCCAGCACCACCCCGGCCCGGCGGGGCGGCCGTTGCCCGGAGGAGCTGGGGCGGGTCCCACGCCCACTCACCCCCGGCTCAGTGGGGCGGCCAGTCCTCCGAGGAGCTGGGGCGGGTGATGAGCTCGGCGGGGAGTTCGAGGCCGGTGGTGGGGGCGGGTTCGCCGCGGACCTGGGTGAGGAGGCGGGTGACCAGGGCGGCGGCGATGGGGCGCAGGGGGAGGCGCAGGGAGGTCAGGGGTGGGCGGAGGTGGCGGGCGAGGGGGGTGTCGTGGAAGCCGGTGACGGCGAGGTCACGGCCGATGTGCAGGCCCTCGGTGCGGGCGGCCTCGTAGATGTCGAGGGCGGCGAGGTCGTTGTCGGCGGCGAGGGCGGTGGGGCGGTCGGGGTCGCGCAGCAGGGTGCGCAGCTCGCCGTCGGCGGGCGGGGGGACGAGGCTCAGCCCGAGGCGAACGGCCTCGCGGTGGAAGCCCTCGCGCCGGGCGGCCAGCCAGGGCAGCGGGCCCGTCCCGCCGACGTAGCCGACCCGGCGGTGGCCGCGTTCGGCGAGGTGGCGGGCGACCTCGGCGGTGGCGGCGGCATTGTCGATGTCGACCCAGTGCTGCGGCAGACCCGGCCCGGTGCGGCCGAAGGCGGCGAAGGGGATGCCGAGGCGGGCGGCGTGCGCGGCGCGGGCGTCGTCGGGCAGGACGTCGGCGAGGACCAGCCCGTCGACCTGGCGGGCCGCCGTCACGGCGTCGATCACCGCCCTCGCGTGCTGCTCCCCCGCCGCCGGGCGCAGGAGCAGCACGTGGTGGCCCTCGGCGCCGGCGGCGTCGACCAGGGCTTCGAGGAAGCCGGCCATCAGCGGGTTGGGGTCGTGCGGGTCGTCGACCGGGGCGAGGTAGCCGATGGTGCGGCGCTCGCCGGTGCGCAGCGAGCGGGCGGACTGGTCGGGCCGGTAGCCGAGCCGATCGATGGCCGCGGTGACCCGGGCCAGGGTGGCGGGGTGGACGCGCTGCGGGGCGTTGAGCGTGTTGGAGACGGTCTGCCGGGACACCCCGGCCGCGCGCGCGACGTCCGCCACGGTGGTGGCGCGGCGGGCCGGGCGCGGTGCCGGGGTGGTCATCGGCTCTCCTCGGACGGAGGGGGCTGGGCCTCAGACCCGGCGGAGGGTCAGCAGGCCGCCCCGGGGGACGTGGACGGTGGCCCCGCCGTCGAGGTCGACGGTCGAGGTGCCGACGGTCCGGCCGCGGGCGTCCTGGACGGTGGCCTCCGCGGTGCCGCGGCCACCGGCCAGGCGGACGTCCGGGTCGGCGTCGGCATTGGCGACCAGCAGGTTACGCCACGTGCCGCCGGCCTCGACCGGCAGCGCCGTGTAGCGGCCGACGATCACCTCGCCGTCTCCGACGGCCGTCACCATCGGGTAGCCGAGGTCGGGCCGGGCCGGGCGCAGCGCGCCGAGCTGCAGGGTGTCGACGTGGGCGCGGGCGACGCCCAGCCAGAAGGCGATCGCCTCCCGCTGCCCGGCGTTCTGCGCGGCGAGGTCGACGGAGATCTGCGGGACGCCGAACAGGACGTTGATCAGGTGGCAGGCGACCTGCTCGGCCGTCTCGGCGGGGTGCCACATCAGCATGTCGGAGTGGACCGCGAGCGGCCCGGCGACCAGCCGGGTGTCGACGATGCGCTGGCGGTTCTCGTGCGGGCTGAGCGGGCAGTCGGTGGCCCGGACCATGGTGGCGTAGGGCCACAGGCCGGGGCTGACGTAGGGCTGGCGGTGTTCGATCATCGCCTCCGGGCGGGCGGCGTCGACCCGGCGGCGGATCTCGCCGAGCAGCAGGCGCACGCCCTCGTCGACGGTGGCGCAGTCGGCCTCGGGGCCGGGGGCGGGCGGGTCCTGGACGCCGAACCAGTCGACGAAGTCGACCTTCAGCCCGTCCATGCCCCACTCCTCGGCGGCCCGGGCGAGCCGGTCGGCGAGGTGGGCGCGGACCTGCGGGTAGCGGGGGTCGACGACGACGGCGCCGAGGTGGCCGACGTCGGCGAGCGCGTACTGGGAGAGGGTGTCCCAGGCGGCGCTGTCCTTGCCGATGAAGGGGAGCGCGTACCAGAGGAGGTAGCGCACGCCGAGGTCGTGGACGCGGGCGACGTGGGCGGCGGTGTCGGGCAGCGAGTGGGGTTCCCAGTCACCGCAGTGGGCGTAGCCGCGGGTGCGGTCGGTGGTCATCCAGCCGTCGTCGACGATGATCGTGTCGAGGCCGAGGTCCTTGCCGAGGGCGGCCTGGCGCTCGACCGCCTCGGGGGTGATGTTCTGGTGCAGCGCGTACCAGGTGGAGTAGGCGGGGCGGCGGGCGGCGTCGGGGACGTGCGCCGGACGGTCGGCGCCTGCGGCCCACCAGTCGGCGAGGTCGGCGAGGCTGTGGGCGAAGTGCCGGCCGGAGGCGTCGATGCGGACGGTGAGGCGGTCGGCGGCCTGGACCCAGAAGCGGAACTCCCCGGTCTCCTCGACGACCCCGGCGCTCGCCCGGGCGTCCTCGCGGTCGGCGGCGAAGGCGCAGAGCGTGGTGTCGCCCACGCCGACCAGGGCGGCGACGGGGGCGCCGCGGGAGAGGGTGGTGCGGCGCGGGGCGCTCCAGGCGGCGGGCAGCCAGCCGGTGCCGCGCGGTTCGGGGGTCCAGAAGGAGGTGGCGCCGGTGCAGGGGGTGCGCCACTCGATCCGGACCTCGCCGCCGCTCTCCCGCTCCTCGGCGGTGACCTCGGCGGTGACCTCGATGACGTCCTCGGCGATGGTGCGCACGCTCGCGGCGCCGGTGACCAGCAGTTCCAGCCGGCCGGCGGCGAGGCCGGGCACGGCGAGCGGACGCGGGCGGCCGGTGGTGGCGGTGGCGTGCGGCTCCCAGATCTCCGCGGCTTCGGCGACTTCGGCGGCCTCGGTGGTTGCGGTGGTTTCCGCGGCCTCGGCGGCCTCGGCGGCTTCGACGGCCTCGGTGCCCTCGGCGGGTTCCGTCATGGTTCGGTTCAGCCTTTCGTGGCGCCGGCCAGCAGGCCGGAGATGAACTGCCGCTGGAGGACCAGGAAGAGGACCATCATCGGCAGGGTGGACAGCGCGGTTCCGGCGAGGATCGGGCCGTAGTCGGTGTTGGTCTTCATGCCCTGGAGGGTGGCGAGCGCGACCGGCATGGTGTGCATCTCGGGGCTGCGCAGGGCGATCAGCGGCCAGACGAAGTTGTTCCACGAGCCGAGGAACAGGAAGATCCCGAGCGCGGCGAGCACCGGCCGCATGACCGGCACCACGACGCCGAACAGCACCCGCAGTTCGCCGGCGCCGTCGACCCGGGCGGCGTCGAGGAGTTCGTCGGGCATGCTGGAGAGCGCCTGGCGCATCAGGAAGATGGCGAACGGCACGCACAGGCCGGGCAGGATCAGGGCCTGGTAGCTGTCGAGCAGGCCGAAGGACATCATCATCTTGAACAGCGGGACGAGCATCACCTGGTCCGGCACGACCAGCGTCGACAGCAGCACGGCGAACAGCACCGTGCGGCCGCGGAACCGGAACTTGGCGAAGGCGTAGCCGGCGAGCAGCGCCACCACGAGCGCGCCCACCGTCTGGATCCCGGACACCAGCAGGGAGTTGAGCACGACCCGGCCGAGGCCGACCCGGTCCTGGAGGTGGCGGAGGTTCTCGCCGAGGTGGGAGCCGGGCAGCAGGTGCGGCGGCCAGGAGAAGATCTCGTTGTCGGTGAGGGTGGCGGAGACCACCAGCCAGTAGAACGGGGCGATGGACAGGCCGGTGACGGCGGCGAGCACCAGGGTCATCGGCCAGCCGCGCAGCCGGCGTCGTCCCACCCGGGCGGCGGAGGCCGCCGGGACGGCGGGGACAGCAGGGGTGACGGGCGTGACGGGCGTCATTCGCGTTCTCCCATCAGGCGCATCTGCACCGCGCCGAGCACCGAGACGATCAGGGTGAGCGCGTAGGCGATGGCGGAGGCGTAGCCGAAGTCGAAGTAGCGGAAGCCGTTGTCGTAGAGGTACATCGACACGGTGAGGGTCGCGTTGTCGGGGCCGCCGCGGGTGAGGACGTACGGCTCGTCGAACAGTTGCAGGGTGCCGATGCTGGAGAGCACGACGGTGAACAGCACCACCGGCCGCAGCGCGGGCAGGGTGACCGAGAGGAAGCGGCGCACCGGTCCGGCGCCGTCGACCATCGCGGCCTCGTACAGCTCGCGCGGGATGCCCTGCAGCCCGGCCAGGTAGATGACGGCGTTGTAGCCGGTGTAGTGCCAGGTCAGCACGAGGACGACGGCCATCTGGGCCCAGAAGCCGTTGCCGAACCAGTCGACGCCGGACAGGCCGATCGCTTCGAGCGCCTTGTTGACGGCGCCGTTCTCCTTGTTGAGCAGGAAGGAGAACAGGATGCCGGTGGCGACCAGGCCGGTGACGGTGGGCATGAAGATGCCGAGCCGCCACACCACGCGCCAGCGGACCAGGGCGGCGTTGAGGCCGACCGCCATCAGCAGGGCGAGCCCGAGCATCACCGGGACCTGCACGACGAGGATCCGGGCGGTGTTGCCCAGTGCCGTCCAGAACAGCGGATCGTCAAGCAGACGGCGGTAGTTGGCGAGTCCGGCGCCTTGGGTGGCGCTGCCGGAGCCGGTGGTCAGCGACAGCAGCAGCGAGGAGACGATGGGGTAGGCCTTGAAGGTCCCGAAGAGCACCAGCGCCGGCGCGAGCAGCAGGTAGGGCACGGCCCGGCGGCGCAGCCGGGCGCGCCGGACCTGCTTGCTCGGCGCGGCCGGTCGGGCGGCCACCGAGGGGGCGGCGGCGGTCACTTGATCTTGCGCCCGGTCTGCTGGGCGAGCTGCTTGGCGGCCTCCTGGAGCGCGTCGGCCGGGTCGGCGCCCTTGGTCAGCACCTTGGCCTGGGCGTCGCTGACCAGCTTGAGCGCGCGGGCGAAGTCGCCGGAGTAGTTGGTGGCGTCGCCGCCCTCGGAGAGCAGCTCGGTGAAGGTCTTCAGGACCGGCTGGCCGCCGTAGTAGGCGCTCGGCTCGTTGTAGACCGGGTCCTGGTAGGCGGCGGTGAGCGCGGGGAAGACACTGCCGGCCTTGAACATCGCGTTGACGGCGTCGGGCCGGGTGAGCGCGTACTCGACGAACTTCCAGGCGGCGGTGCGGCGCGGGCTGGAGGCGGCGACGGCGAGGTGGGTGGAGTTGACCAGGGCGGTGCGCTTGCCGCCGGGGGTGACGGCCGGCGGCCGGGTGAGCCGCCAGTTGCCGCTGAGCTCGGGGAACTTGGTCTCGATGAAGTGCGCCGCCCAGGAGGGCTGCGGGCCGGCGCCGAGCTTGCTGTCCTTGATCTGGGCGCGCCAGGCGGTGGCGCCGGGCGTCTCGATCAGGAGGCCGGCCTCGTCGAGGCGCTTGACCAGGGTGAGGGCGCGCACGCACTCGGGCGAGGTGAGGGTGATGTCGCCCTGGAGGTCGAAGAAGAAGGCGCCCTGCTGCTGCATCAGGGACTGCAGGAAGTCCGTGTCGGGGCCGGGGGTGCCGGTCTTGTTGATGCCGACCAGGCCCACGCCGGGGTTGGCCGCCTTGAACGCTCCGGCGGCGGCGACCACGTCGTCCCAGGTCGCGAAGGTGGTCGGGTCGAGCCCGGCCTTGTCGAACATGTCCTTGCGGTAGAAGAAGCCCTGGGCGTTGACCTCCCAGGGCAGGGCGCGGGCCCGCCCGGACTTGTCGGTGACGACCGGCCACAGGCCGGGGGTGAACTTGTCCTTGTGGGCGTCGGCGCCGAGGGCGGAGAGGTCGGCGAGGCCGTTGGGGAACTTCTCCAGGTAGCCGGGCAGGTAGTCGCAGCCGATGTGCAGGACGTCGGCGAGGCCCTGGCCGCCGGCGGCCAGGCCGACGGTGATCTTGTCCCAGATGGCCGGGTTGCCGACGTCCTGGACGTCGACCTTGATGCCGGGGTTGTCCTTCTCGAAGAGGGGGACCACACCGCGCAGGGCGTCGGCGGCGCTGGTCCAGGACCAGACGGTGATCGTGCCGGTGGCGGCGTCCCCGCCGGAGGAGCCGGTGCCGTTGGAGCCGCCACAGGCGGAGAGGGCTCCGCCGGCGGACAGGGCCAGCAGGCCGGCGCCGGAGGCGCGCAGCAGTTCGCGACGGGTGAGGTGTGACATGGCAGGCCTTTCCGAGGGGGGTGAAGGGCGGGGTGGAACAGGGTCTGGAAGGTGGTCCGCTCAGGCGGCGCGGACCTCCCGCCGGACGCGGTCGAGCGTCTCGGCGAGCGGCACGGCGATCAAGGCGTCGGTACTGGCGTGCGGCGACAGCCGGATCCAGCCGGAGCGCAGGGTGGTGGCCAGGCCGGCGGCGGCCAGCGCGGCGTGGACGGCGGCGGGGTCGACGCCGGGCAGCCGCAGGCGGCCGATGCCGCTGCCGGGCTCCCCGGGCCTCCCCGGCCCGCCGTCGGTCTCGGCGCCGACCGCGCGGGCCGCGTCGAGCAGCCCGCCGAGCACCTCGGCGATCCGGGCCTCGATCCGGTCGGCGCCGGCGTCCCGCACCAGGGCGAGCGCCGTGCCCAGCGCGGCGACGGCGGGCCCGTCCGGGTTGGTGAGGGTGTGGGCGACGGCGCCGGGCCGGGGCGGGCACGGGTGGGCGGGCGCCTCGATCGGGTCCTGGACGCCGGACCAGCCGCCGAGGCCGGGCCCGAGCCGTCCGGCCACCCGGTCGCGCACCATCAGCACGGCCGCGCCCCAGCCGGCCCGCAGCCACTTCTGACCGCCGGCGGCGAGCACGTCGGCGGCGTCGGCGGCGAGTTCGACGGCGCCGAGCGCCTGGACGGCGTCCACCACCAGGACCCGGTCCGGGCCGATCAGCTCCTTCAGCCCGGCCAGCGGCGCCCGGAAGCCGGTGGCGGCGTCCACGGCGCAGACCGCGACGGCGCGCACCCGGTCGTCGAGATGGGCGCGGACGGTGTCCACGGTGAGCGGCCCGTCGATCTGACGAACCTTCAATCCCCGGTTCTCCTCGGCGCGCAGCCAGGGATAGAGGGCGCCGGGGAAGTCCGTCCGCACCACCAGGACGGTGCCGTCCGCGCCATCGGGCGACTGCGCGAAGGCGTGCGCGGCGGCGAAGAGCCCGTGCGAGGTGGAGCTCACGAAGGCGACCTCGTGCGGTGCGCAGCCGAGCAGCCCGCCCGCCGTCCGGGCGGCCTCCGCCGTCTGCGCGTCGAGCTCGTCGAGCGCGGACCAGCCGTGGCGGTGAAGCCGGTCGGCCTCGCGGACGAGCACCCGGCGGACCGGCTCCGACACCGGTCCGAACCGGGCAAAGTCCAGGTAACCGAACGGTTCGGCAAACTGCGTCAGGTAATCACGCATAGTGCGCTCCCCCACCTTTGGGGCGATTTGAACGTTCAAATCACACATAAACAAACAGAAGTAATCAACATCAAACGGAGCGGGAGCCAGCAAACGCTCTTGGTCGAGTCCCCGTCAAGACCCCTGCACCCACAACCGGCAGGTCGAGACCCTCTCGTTACCCGCCGCCATCCCCGGGCGGGCAACCCCTTGCGCAATGCAATTTGACATTACTATTTTACTCATCGACGGGTTGAGCGGACCCACGCAGAGCCCGTCGCGCTCACCCAACTCCCGTGCGACCCAGCGGCCCTGGTGCTCCCCCACGCCCTCGGCCCGAACCGCGACCGGCGTCGCGCACCCCCACTCCCACAGGAGAACTGGTGTCAGCCACCCCACGTCTGCGCACAGTCCTGCTCTCCGCGGCCCTCGCCGCCACCCTCGCGGCCCCGCTCGTCCAGAGCGCCCAGGCCGCCACGCCCGGCGGTGCGGCCCCGGCCGCCTCGGCACCGGTCGCCTCCACGCCCTCCACCTTCGGCGAGACGGCCCCGGCCCCGGCCCACCACCCGGCCGGCCCGGCGGGCGAGGTCGCCCACGGGACCGCCTCCGCCGGTCTCCCCGGCCCCCAGGGCGCGCCGGAGAACGCGAACCGCCAGTCGACCGCGACCGCCGGGCAGCCGGTCGCCGACCCGGACGGCGCCACGACCCCGACCGCCCCCGCCACCCTCACCGCCGCCGCCGGCTGTGACCTGGCCGCCTTCAGCGCGCTCTCCCCCACCGCCCTCGCCGACTTCCTGAGCGACCCGGCGCACGGCTACGACGAGTGCCTGTATCCCCTGCTCAGCAGCTGGCGGCCCGAACTCGCCAAGGTCCTCACCCAGGACCACGTGCGCACCGTCGCCGACCGGATCACCTCCCTCGCGCCGGACTTCGACAGCGCCAACACCCACAACCCGCGCGGGCTCTGGTACTTCCTGCACGTCGCCGTCTACTTCGACTTCAGTCACAAGGAGCTCGACTTCGGCGACGACACCACCAAGGCCGCGATCAAGAGCGCCACCGCCGCCTACCTCGCCAACCCGCACGTCTTCGAGCCGACCGAGCACGCCGGCAACGCCATGGGCGAGGTGTTCCAGGCCAACAGCGGCCCGGGGCTGCGCCCCGGCCTCCTCCCGCTCGGTGAGCGGGTGATGCGCCAGTACGCCACCGCCGACAGCCCGTACATCGGCAACCGCGGGTGGAACTGGGCCCTCCAGGCCGCGCTCACCATCAACTTCCAGGGCATCAACAACGTCGTCGAGGACAAAGGAAGGTTCCAGGAAGCCGTCGCCGACAACCCCTCCTACCGGCAGGCGATCCGGGCGTTCGCCGGCTACGGCCACCTCAAGGGCACCGGCACCGAGTGGGCCGCCCGCGACGCGATGCTGGAGTTCGCCCGCCTCGGAAGCATCCCGGCACTCCTGCCCGAGGTGAAGGCCGAAGCCGGCGCGGTCCTCACCGCCACCCGCGACAATTTCGGCCGGCTGAGCCCCGCGTGGGCCAACGCCGCCATCCCGGTCAACGACTTCGGCCTCTGCCAGGCGTACGACGCCTGCCGGGCCGACCTGATGCGGCAGTTCTTCCCGAACACCTACAGCTACGACAACGGCACGCTCGTCGTCCGCACCGCCCTCGACAAGGCCACCGCCGACCAGCTCTACTACGCCACCAAGCAGGTCAAGGCCCAGTTCTTCCGCACCATCGGCACCGATCAGCCGCTCGCCGACGACACCCACCCCACCCTCACGGTGCAGCTGTACGACACCAAGAGCAACTACCAGCTGCTGCAGAACCTGCTCTTCGGCGTCGGGGACGTCGAGAACGGCGGCATGTTCATCGAGGAGCACTCCACCTTCTACACCTACCAGCGCCTCGGCACCGAGTCCTACTTCAGCCTGGAGGAGCTCTTCCGGCACGAGTACACCCACTACCTCAACGCCCGCTGGGCCATCCCCGAGAGCGGCTACACCGAGCGCTGGCCGGCCGACACGACCTTCGCCATGAACGAGGGCACCGCCGAGTACTTCGCCGGCGCCACCGCCAAGGACGGCGTCAAGGCCCGCAAGTGGATGCTCACCGAGATCGGCTGGGAGAAGCGTGACGGAAAGCCGCGCATGACGGTCGATCAGATCCTGCACGCCACGCGGGACGTGGGCTTCCGCGTGTACCCGTACGCGGCCGTCTTCTTCAACCTGCTCGGCGAGAAGCACCCCGAGCAGCTGGCCGAGATGTACCGCCTGCTGCGCGCCGACGACCTCGACGGCTACAACGCCTGGCGCGACCGGCTCGGCCGGGACGCCGGACTCCAGCGCGAGTACGACGACTACCTGGACACCGAGGTCCCGCGCGCCGGTGACCTCTACGTCCCGGCCACCGACTTCACCCCCAACGGCCGGCTCCGCTTCGCCTACGCCTACGAGGTGCAGGACGCCTTCGCCCGCGCCACCCAGAACACCCCGGTCTGCAAGGACAACGCCGACTGGAACAACACCGTGCGCTTCACCTGCACCGGCCGGATCACCACCACCCTGAACAACACCGTGGACGCCGGCCGGATCCGCGAGTCGATGGCCGACACCGTCGACTACTACCTGCTCACCCGCGCCGGCGAGGCCGCCAACAACCTCGCCGACATGAACTGCTGGTTCGGCAAGGTCGAGGTCTGGCCCACCGGCCAGGCCGGCAGCGCCGACTACACCTGCGAGGGCCCGCTCCGCCGCTGACCGTCCTCCCGCGGGAGGACCCGGACCAGGGACGGCCGGGTCCTCCCGCGGGGCGACACCTCGCAGATCCAGTCGCCGGACCGAGGAGCAGGAGCTCTCCCCCGGCTACCCGGCCGCGGGAGCCGCCTGGTGGATGCCGGCAATCGTCGCGGCGGCGTCGAAGCCGAGCACCCGGTCGGGGCGGCCGGAGAGCAGGCTGGCGTAGAGCGGGCGGTAGTGGGCCACCTTGCGCGGGGTACGGCCGTCGTTGCCGAAGGTGGCGATCAACTCGCCGCCACGGGCGGCGAATCCGGTCATGGCCGTGTGGTCGATCCAGACCTCCACCCCGGAGCGGCCGAACACCAGGCTGCTCTCCTTGCTGCTGGACCCGGTCAGCCAGCTGCTGCGCAGCCGCGCCGTGCCCACCGCGCCCCGCGAGCGGAACTCCACGGTGCACCAGGCGCTCGCGCCGCCGTCCGCCGGCTGGACGGAGGTGAGCGCGGTGAGGTCGTCGACGAAACGGGTGATCATGCTCAGCTGGTTCACCCCGGAGTCCGTCCAGCTGGACCCGTACGAGGCGAAGGCCGCGGGCAGCCGCTGGGCGTACGGGTCGTAGAACGCCGAGGTGATGCCCGTGACCGGCCCCCACTCGGGGTGCGCGGCGAGCAGCTCCGCCGCCCAGTCCACCTCCGGCGAGAAGGCGAAGTGGTGGGCGGTGAACAGCCGGCGCCGGACGTCGGCCCTCCCGTCCAGCTCCCACAGCTCCGCGAGCGCGGCCGGGTCGTGGACGATGGGCTTCTCCACCAGCACCACGGCCGCGGAGCGCAGCAGCGCCTCGGTCACCAGCTCGGCGTGCGTCACCGTCGGCGTGGCGAGCACGATCAGGTCCGGCTCGTGCGCGCCGAGCGCCCGGGCGAGCCCGTCGTAGTGCGGCGGCGGCGCGGCACCCCGGAACCCGGCCGGCCCGACCGGCCGCGGGTCGACGGTGAACTCCAGCGTCACGTCGTCCCGTTCGGCCAGCACCGTGAGGTGGGTCTCGGCGATGATGCCGACCCCGACCAGCCCGACACGCACCGGATCCGCCATCCGCTCCGTCCTCCTCAGCCGTTCCGTCCCGCTGAGTGGACCCTATCCCGGCCGCGTCAGAAGCCGGCGAGCGCCTCCACCAGCTCGTGGAGCAGGGCGTCGTCGACGGGCGTGCGGTGGGCGAGCTTGTTGCGTGCCTGCCGGAGCGTGCGCAGCCGGCCGAACTGCTCGTCGGTCAGGGTGATGTCCCGCTGCACCGCCGCGTGGTAGAGCTCGCCCAGCTCCAGGGAGGCCGCGTCCGGCGGTGCGCCCCTGGTGTCGCGCGGGGACTGCCGGGCGTAGGTGTCGACGAGCCGGGCGACGCCGCGCACCGCGATCCGCGGGAGGAGTTCGACGAAGCCGAGGCGGGCGTCGTCGATGAGGGGCAGGAGGACACGGTTCTGGGCCTGCCAGACCAGCTTGTCGAGCTCCGCGCCACCGGAGCCCCGCGCACCGGAGCCGAGGCCGTGCCGGATCTGTCCCTCCCAGCTGTCGACCAGCCCCGCCGACCACGTCTCGCGCAGACCGCTCTCGGGCAGCGGCGCGTACGCCGCGGCGGGCGTGCCCCGCCCCTGGGCGCCCGGATCCACGGCACCGCCCGTGGGCCGGCACTCGCGCAGGGCGGACGCCAGGTCACCGGTCCTGCCGTTCCAGGCCCTGGCCAGTTCCACCGCGAGTCCCAGGTCGGGCCCGGCCGTCTGCACCACGGTCTCACGGCGCAGGGCGTGCCGGATGAGCTTGGTCGGCGTCATGCGGCTGTGGGCGTGTCCGGAGCCCGGGTGCGGCATCGCGTCGGCCACCACGGTGGCCGTGTCGAGGTGGCTCCAGACCCCCCACCACCAGTGCGGCCGCGACACCGTCGCGTCGAGCAGCCCCACGGTGTCCGCCTCCAGGTCCTGCAGCCGGGAGGCCACCAGCAGCCGCGGACGGTCACTCGGCTTGAGGCCGGCCTCCTTCACGGCGGCCTGGAAGCGACGGACCAGCCGGGACACCGCGTACGGGTCCGCCTCCGTCCAGGCCCGGACGACGAGCACGGGCGCACCGCCGTCCGCGGCGCCGACCAGCTCGGAGACCAGGTCCCCGTCCAGACCGAGACTGCGGGCCAGCCGGGCGGCGACGTCGCCGTCCCTGTCGTCGGCAGGCCGGGCGGCGGGGATCAGGGCGTCAAGGAGCAGGCCGTCGAGGACCGGCTCGTCGACGACGGGTGCGAGCGATGGACCTCCGGACGCCCGGACACCGGCACCCGCACCCGCACCCGCGAAGACACCGAACGGGTCCCAGTCCCCGAAGCCGTCGTCGATGTCGAGGGCGTCCTCTGACGGGTGAGCGGCCCACGCGCCCCCGCCCCGGCCCCCGCCGCCGTCCGGCTCCCAGGGATCCCGGGCGTGCGGCACCGCCGCGACCGGGGCCGGACGCGGAGCCGTCCCCTTGCCCGGCGCCTCCACGGCGTGGTCCAGTCCGTGGACCACCTGCTCCACGGCCCGGTCGGCCCGGTCCGACTCCACCTCGGCGTCCGGGAACAGCCACACGCAGCTCAGCCCGGCCCGCAGGTCGGCGAGCACCCCGGCGCAGTGGCGCCGTGCGCCCGGCAGGTACCGGACCGCCTCCGGGGACAGCGCGCCGGCCGGATCGAGCAGCCCGGTCACACCGACCCGCCCTGCGCACCCGCCACGGTCCTGAGGGCGCGGAAGGTGACGCTGTCCACGGTGAGGACCTCGCCGTCGTCGTCGAGGACCCCGAGCGCCTCCAGGTCCGCCAGCAGTGCCTCGGCCGCGTCCAGGTCGTCGTCGAGCACGACGGCCAGGTCCTGCGGGATGGCGTGGACCCGGCCCTGCCGGTGCTCCTCCGGGCTGAACAGGTCGGCCCAGCCGGCCAGCTGCTCGACGTGGCGGTCGGAGAGGCCGACCCGCCGCAGGTGGTCGCGGGCGAACTCCGGGTCGTCCGCCCGGGCCCGCACCAGGTCGAAGAGCCGCTCCCGGGGCGCGCCCTGGAGGTACTGGGCGATGGCCCACTCGACGAAGCCGGGCCAGCCCCCGGTCACCTCGATCAGGTTGCGCCGCTCCGGGGCCGAGACGAACGGCAGCTCCGGCCAGGCCCGCAGGCTGGTCGTGTTCCAGCGCCGCGGCTGCACCCGGGACACCTCCGGGAAGTCGGAGTGCAGCGCGGTCAACGGGTCGACGACGACCAGCGCGCGCCGGCGCGGGATCTCCTTGCCGTCCTCCTCCGACGCCGAGGCGTACTTGGCGAGCCGCTCGACGTCGGCCCGCACCTGCGCGACGGGAACGCCGCGCAGGTCGACGAAGAGCAGGTGCGGCGAGCGTTCCCGGGCCCACCTGGTGACCGCCTGGGTCAGTTCCGCGGGCGCCACGGGCACCACCTGGCACGCGCGTCCGACGTGCTGCGCCGCCGCCTTGGCCAGGAGGTCGGCGCCGAGCGCCGGGGTGGCCGTGATCATCCCGGTGCGCCGGGACAGCACCGCGTGCCACTGCTCGTCCGTCAGCGGGCTCATCCGCAGGATCTGCCGGCGGTCGCGGTCGCGGCCGATGGACCGGCGGGCGACGCGCGGGTTGTAGTCGTACTTCTGGGTGAACTCGCTGGTGTGCAGCTCCGCCTCCAGCTCGTCACGGGTGCCGAGCATGTTGACGAGGTTCGGGCTGCGCATGACGAAGCTGTTGCTCCGGCCCGGGAGCGGGAGGACCAGTCCGAGGCCCTCCATCTCCACCAGGTCGGTGCGGACCTCGTCCACGCCGTTCTGCTCCGGGAAGCCGTCCGGCCAGACCCGGTGCGCCTCCTCCTGCAGCTCCTGCGGCGTGTAACCGCGCGCGTAGCCGTCCGTGAGGCTGCGCAGGGCCAGGATCAGCGTCAGGACCCGGTACCGGTCCT
This sequence comes from Kitasatospora sp. NPDC057965, assembly GCF_042887135.1. Taxonomy (NCBI): domain Bacteria; kingdom Bacillati; phylum Actinomycetota; class Actinomycetes; order Kitasatosporales; family Streptomycetaceae; genus Kitasatospora; species Kitasatospora sp. NPDC057965. The sequence goes on along the minus strand of NZ_JBHVPZ010000017.1, from coordinate 93,963 downwards.
CCAGGTCGATGGTCAGCCGGAGCCGGTCCCGGATCTTGTCCCGGATGCCCCCGTTCTCGACGACCTTCTGCACGTCGGCGTTGGTGATCCGGGGGCGCCCGCCCTCCGGGGACAGCGCGCGGCCCTGCATCTCCTCGACCAGGCCCTCGCAGACGATCTGGACGAGGTTGGCCTGGTTGTTGGTCAGGGCCAGGATGCTCCAGACCAGGTCCGGGTTCTCGAAGAACAGTCCGGCGGCGGCCAACGGCTCGACGACCAGGTCGATCGCGGCCTTCGCCCGCAGCGGACCGACCAGGACCGGTTCGCCGCCATGCCCGGTGATGGAGTTGGTGAGCCGGTTGTAGCGCTGCACCTGGTGCAGGCCCGCGAACACGACCTTGAAGCGGCGTTCGGTGTCGGCCATCAGCTTCATCAGGCCGGTGAGGGTCCGGAAGGTCGACTGCGCCCCCGCCGTCGCCGTCTCGACCGGCCGGGCGTCCGCGTTGAGGAACGCGTCCGCCTCGTCGGCGAGGAAGAGGATGCGGCGCTCCTCGCTCTCGTTCAGCCACTGCTGGACGAGGTCGCCGATGGCCGTGGCGTTGGCGTGCTCCGAGACGCTGCGGTCGAGCACCCCGGCGGCCTTCAGCTGCTGGGCCAGCACGCTCCAGATCTCCTGCGGGAGCCGGCTGAGCCCGATCTCGGCGTACCGCAGGTCGGTGTAGACCGCGACCTGGTTGCCGCCGTGCCCGGTCCGGAAGCTGTCGGCCACCTGCTGGAGCAGCGAGGACTTGCCCAGCTGCCGCCCGCCGTACAGGAAGAGGCCGCCCTCGCGGGCCATGATCGTGTGCTTCTCGTGGTCGCGGCCCTTGAACACCTCGGCGGCGACCTGGCCGGCCTGGAACGGCTCGTACGGCCGGTACGCGGCCCACGGCAGCGTCACCCGCTGCACCGCGCGGAAGGAGCGGGCCTCGCCCGCGGCGATCCAGCCGAACACCGCCGGGTCGACGACGATCGCCTGCTGCGGCTTCTGGTGGGAGGCCTGGGCGAGCCGTCGGCGCCCGCCGATGCCGAGCGGCTGCAGGTAGAGGATGATGTTGGCCCCGAGCGCGGACTCGGGCAGGTGACGCATCAGGGCGTCGGGCCCGACCTCCTCGGTGCCGACGATGAGGACCCGGTAGACGCCCTTGGCCCGGGAGCCGATCCGGGACACGTAACCCGGGACGTTGTCGCTGATCTCCGCGGTGATCGAGAGCGTCATCACCTGCCAGTCCTTGCGGTCCTGGTCCACCAGCCGGACCGGGCCCTTGACGCTGAGGCCGAGCATCCGCAGCACGCTGGGGACGTGCTTCTGGAAGGAGTTGCGGCGCTCGTTCAGCCGCCCGAGCGACTCCCAGGCCTGCAGGGCGACCGTGACCGCGTCGGTCTCCGCCTGCCCGGAGCGCCCGCGCGCGTAGTGGTCGAACCACCAGCGCGCGTCGGCGCCGGTGCTGCCGGCCCTGGGCGAGTCCGGGTGGCCCACGCCCTCCAGGAAGGCCGCCAGCTCGGTGCCGGTCTCGACGACCTGCTCCGGTATGCGCTCGCCCTTGCGGGCGAAGGAGAGCAGTTCCTCGGCGGTGGCGACGTCGCCTCGGTCGATCAGGGCGCTGACCCGGTCGAGGTCCGCCCCTTCGAGCTTCAGGTCGACCAGCTGCTCGCGCAGCTGGTCGGTCTTCTCCAGCATCCGGTCGTTCAGCCGGGAGACGACGCCCCGCACCCGCTCCAGCAGCGGACGGAACCGCAGGCTGCGCTCCGAGCTCTTGAGGTCGTGCACCTGGGCCGCCAGCTCGTTCTCCTGCTCGGGGGTGAGCAGGTTCTGCAGGCGGACCCGGGCGAAGAGGTTGTCGGCCTGGCGCAGGGCCGTACCGGTCTTCTCGCGCCACTGCGCCTCGGCGTCACCGAGCCTGCGCCGCCACACCTCCAGCTGGTTCGCCTCGGGTGCGGTGGCGGCGGCCGGCCGGCCCGCCGCCGCGAGGTCGAGGAGCCGCCCGGCGATGTGCAGGTCACCGCGGTCGAGGTGGGCGGCGAAGGCCTTCGCCGGGTCGGCCGGCCGCAGGAGCTCCAGCAGGGCGTCCAGGGCGTCCGGAGCGGCGAGGTCCGGCGTGTCCTGGCCGTCGGCGGTCGCCGTCCAGGCCAGGCCCGGCAGCACCAGCAGCGGGTCGGTGCCGGGCGGACCGGCCGGGGCCCTCGAAACGCCCAGGGCGACCCCGTCGTCGATCCAGTCCAGCAGCAGCCGGACCGCTTCGCCGCCCGGGCCCGGCAGCAGTGCCGCCTGGCGCGCCACCCGCCGCGCGGCGACCAGCTCGCTCCCGAGTCGCCGGCTGTCGCCGCGCGGCGGCAGCTCGGCGACCTGGACCGCCTCGCGCAGCAGCGTCATCACCTCGCCGATGCGCCCGCGCAGCTGGTCCAGTGCGGTGGCGATGATCTTGGTCTTGCGCTGGTTGGGCGAGCTGACCCGGCGCGTGGTCTCCCGGATGATCCGGTCGATCGCGTCGTCCTCGCCGTAGGTGTCCTCCAGGTCCTGGCGCAGCTGCTCGGCGGTGGCCCCGCCCACCGACCAGGCCACGATCAGGTTGAGGCTTTGCCCGAGTTCCGCGTCGTCCTTGAGCAGGGTCTGGAGCACCCGCGAGGCGAGCTGGTAGGCCGTCTTGCTGGTGCCCAGACGGGCCTTGAGGGCCTCCGCGCGGTCCCGCAGGTCCGCCGGGTCGACGGTGTCGTCCGGTCCGAGCCCGGCCTCGTCGCCCGGCTGGAAGGGCACCCCCTTGCGGATCTCCAGCGCCAGCGTCCGGAAGAGCTCGTTCCAGACCTCGGGCAGGCCGGGGAGCTGCGCGAAGTCGTTGACGATCGGCAGCGCCCAGCCCGCCTGCAGTCCGCTGCGCACTGCGGCGGCCAGGGCGATGAGGTAGCCGTCCCGGTCCTCGGCGGTCGGCAGCGCCCGGTCCTCCACGCTGACCTGCAGGGTGATCGCCGCCTGCTGCCCGGGGGCCAGCCCGAACGCCGAGGTGGCGAAGGCCAGCGCCCGGCACCGCTCCCGGCGGTCCCCGGCGGCCCGGGTCAGCCAGTACGCCTCGGCCAGCCGGCCGTCGGCGATCAGCTGCTCGACCGGGGAGGGGCCCTCGCCGGTCCGCGTCCAGACGTCGGTCGGCTCGGCGGCCACCGGCTCGACGGCCACCGGTGCGTCGACCGGCTCGACCGGCTCGACCAGCCCGGCGGGCTTCGGCGCGGCCCCGGCCGACGGCTTCGGGACGGCGAGCGGGTGGGCGGCGCGCGTCTCCACCGGCTGCCGCGGCCCGCCCACGGCGCTGGCGGGCCCGGTCCGGCCGGGCCGCTCCTCCGCGGCCGGCTCCGCCGGTGCGGTCTCCTCCTCGGAGCCCGGAGCGTCGAGGGTTTCGAGGGTGCCGGCGGGCTGCTCGGGGACCTCGGGCGCGGCCTCGGGCCGCTGTGCCTCCCGCTCGACCTCGGCCGGGACGGCACCGTCGGCTGCCGACGGGACCGGCAGCTCCTCGTCCGCGACGTCGGCCGCGACGTCATCCGCGGCCCCGGCCGCGACGTCATCCGTGGCCCCGGCCGCGACGTCATCCGCGGCCCCGGCCGCGACGTCATCCGTGGCCCCGGCCGCGACGTCGCCCGTGTCCCGGGCCGCGACGTCACCCGCGGCCTCGCCCGCCGCGGCCGGCCCGGCGGGCTCCTCCGGGCGGACGGCGTCGGCCGGGCCGGTCGCCGGCTGCCCGCCCCTGAGCGACCGCAGCTCCCGGAGCCGGGCGTTCTTGGCCTCGACCTCCGCCTGCAGCGCACTGTGCACGGCCGGATAGCTCACCATCGCGGCCACCATGGCGGCGAGCTTCTCCAGCTCGGCCTCCGTGTTCGCGATCTCCTCACCGACCTTCGCCGAGCGGACGTCCGCCAGGATCCGGTCGAGGTCGTCATGGGTCTGTGTGGACGCCCACCGCACGTCACCGCCGAGGCCGAGCGCCAGTTCGGCCGTGGCGGCCCGCCGGTCGAACCAGGCGTCCACCGCCGCGGCCAGACCGGCGTCCCGCCGCCCCACGCCGCCGCGGACGTCCACCGCCAGGCTCTCCAGCCGACCGGCGAGCTCCTCGCCCTCCCTGCGCAGGCGGTGCGCGGCGGCTTCGAGCTGCTCCGCCAGGTCGTCAGACACCAAGTTCTCCCTGTCCGCGGCTGCGGGTCGTGTGCTGTGCTGGTCGCCGTCCGGGGCCTCCGGCGCGGCCGTGCCGGAGGCGCGCTCCGTTCTGCTCGCGCGGCGGCGGGGCCTCGGCTCGGGCCAGTCCGCCGGGGCCGCGGCGGCTTCCCAGAGGGTGTCCCAGTGCTCCAGGACCTGGCCGCGTTCAGGGGCTTCCTGGTCGGTCAGCGGATACCAGTGGAGCGCGAGACAGGCCAGCGACGGCGGCAGGTTCGTCAGCGCCGACCTCAGGCACTCGGCGTCCGCTCCCCGTAGACCCTGTTTCACGAAGCCGTTCTGACGGGCCACCTGGTCGGCCGCCTCGCGTCCGACCTCGGCGATGCGCAGCAGCAGCTCGGCGGGAGCCTTGGCGACCCAGGACCGCATGCCCGCGGCGCTCGCACGGACCTGCCGGGTCGGCTCGCCCTTGTAGCTGAAGGTGTGGCCGTGCGCGACGGCGATGAAGGCGAGAAGTTGTTGCAGGGTGTCCGGTGGCTGATGCGCGAGCCACCGGCGGAGTTCAGGAGCTGACGACACGTCGCCCATCTTCACACGGTCGTGAACGCCCCCGCAGCGGAATCGACCAGTACAGCGGGCATCTACCGGCTTTCAAACATCGGAATTGACACGAGATCGTTCAGAGCTTGACAGCGGGTCGGCCGGGCGTCGGCGCAGGCCTTCGGCGCGCGGGCTCCGCGATGTGCCCAGGGGCCGCGGCGCCAGGGAAATATTGGTCTACTCCAATTCTGTCCGGAATACGTCCTCACAAGGGACGCCGGTGTGCCGTTCACTGTTGCACCCGAGCAGCCGGGTCCACTGGCCGCACGACTGGTCACTGTGGAGGCGGAATGCGAAGGGCCATGCGCTGTCTGATCGTTGGGGTCGCAACCGGGGTCGGTGCCGGGGTGCTGACGGCCGTGCACGTCGGTGGGCGGCTTCCGCTGCTGCCTGCCCTGTGTGTGGACGGGATCGTCGTGGTCGGGTGTCTGTCACTCGCCGCGCTGCTCCTCCCGCGACGACGGCCCCCGATCGTCGCGATGGACGAGGGCGTGGGGCGGCCGCTGCTCTCCGACCTGCCCCACCCGACGGAGAACGAGCCCCGCGCCATGGCGCCCTGGAGAGGGCGCCACTGGCCCTGAGCACGGGGTTGGGAACCGGCCGAGATCACTGCGCGCCCTTTCGGCGGCGGGGCGGCTCCTGTCACGATGACACGAGACCCCAGAGACGAGGGAGAGCCAAGGTGTCGACGGTGCGCGTGAGTTCGGCGGTCATGACCCACCCGGTACGCCTGGTCCAGGCCCGCGAACTGGCCGAGCGGCTCGGGCTGGACGGCCTGGCGCTCGACCCGGAGCCGGACGGACCGCCCTCGGCCATGCGGACGGCCATGGTCGCCTGGGCGGCGGCGGACTCGGCGGCGAGCCACCACCTCGTCGTCCAGGACGACGTGTCCGCCCCGGAGAACCTGGTGGCGCTCGTGGGCCGCGCGGCCGCCCGGTTCCCCGACGAGGCCCTCGTGTACTACACCAACTGGCACGCGCGCAACGGCGGCGCCTCCCGGCTCGCCGCGCTCGCCGGCGCCGCCTGGGTGCGGGCCGTGCCCGACGAGTTCACGCCGTCGCTCGCGGTCTGTCTGCCGCTCGACACCGCGGACGACTTCCGCGAGTTCGCCGCCGGCAGCGACGAGCGCCACGACGACGAGCTCTTCTCCGTCTTCTTCCGCGCCCGCGGCCGGATGAGCCTGATCGCGGTGCCCAACGTCGTGGAGCACATCGGCACCAGCAGCATCAACGGCCATGCCACGCAGGGGATCCGGCTCGCCGTCTGCCCCACCGACGCCGCCGACGCCGAGCCGCTGCTGGAGCGCGGCCGGGTCCTGGAGGAGCCGGGGTGGGTCCCGTACATGCGGTACGGCGAGGGCTACATCCGGCTCGTGGGCCAGGAGAACGGCCCGGACGGCGGGCGTGGCCACCACCGTTGGCTCGACGCGCTGCCGATGACCGGCCTCACCGAGCGCGCGGTGCGCGAGGCGGTGGCCGAGGGCATGCCGGCGGACCTGGCGTCGCAGGTGGCCGAGCGGTTCGGCCGGGCGTTCGCCGAGGAGCTGTGGATCCACTGCCTGCTGCTCGGCCGGCAGGCGGCCGAAGCCGCCCGCCGGCTGGGCGGCCCCGGCGAGGTACCGCCGGACGCCCTCGCCCGGCTGCGGGACGCGGCGGTGTCCACCGCCGGTCCCGCCGGCCTGCCGCCCGAGCGTCGGCCGGAGGCCGGGCCGGACGAGGTGCGGCTGATGTCCGCCTTCGCCTGGACCGCCGTCAGGGCCGGGGAGCAGTGGTCTCCGGCGTGACCTCCGGCGTGCCGTCGGACGCGGCCTCCGACGTGGCCGGGTGGGTGATCCACACCGCGGGCTCCCAGTACGCGCCGAGGTCCCGGGCACGGTCGATCCGCAGGGTGGCGAGGCCGCTCGGGAACACGTAGTCGCCGTCCTCCGGGTAGTCGATGCCGGTCCAGCGCTCCCATTCGGCCACCGTGCCGGTGATCCGCGAGGACCGCTCCGAGGCTCCGGCGATCGCGCCGCCGGCCTTCACCTGGGTGCGGATCCAGGGGTCGAACGGGGCGCCGTCCGCGCGCCGCCAGGTCGCGTACCGCTCGATCGGCACCAGCGGATAGCGGTCCTTCCAGGTGGGCCGCACCGGCACCAGCACCGTCGCCAGGCCGGCCCGCCGCGCCACCTGGCGCATCCCGTCGAGCAGCACGCTGGAGAAGCCCCTGCGCTGGTAGTCCTCCGCGACCTCGATGCCCAGCGCGACCAGGGCGCCGGCCGGCCGGTCCGCCTCGCGGTCCGCGAACGCCCGGGCGATGGAGTCGTCCAGTCCGGGGCCGAGGTCGGCGGCCGTGCCGTCCCAGGTCCGCGGCAGCGAGCGTCCGGCGCCCGCCACCACCTCGCGCTCGTCGTCGTACAGGACGAACTGGTAGTCGGCGAAGTCCTCGAACAGCCGGTCCCAGTAGCCGTCGTTGACGTCGCCGTGCAGGTTGTACTCGGGCACGATGCCGGCGAACCGCTCCGGCATCCGGTCCCACAGCTCGGGCTTCTCCGCGTGGGTCACCACGATCAGGGCCATCGGTCCGTCCTCTCTTCCTTGTTGTCCTAGGCGGGGACTTCGACGTCCCAGACGATGACGATCGGCAGCCCGTCCCAGGCCGCGCGCGCGGCGTCGGCGATGAACTCCTCGTAACCCCCGGGCGCGAGACGGCCGTTGAAGAGCGGCTCGTGAAGGGCCCGGACCCGCAGCCCGGCTCCGGTGAACGCCTCCAGGTACCGCCCGGGCAGGTGGACGTGGTTGCGGACGAACGCGAGCTGCTCGGAGCCGTGCACAAAGACGCACTGCCCCTGGAGGGCGATGACGAACGGGTGCAGGTCCGAGACGATGATCCGCCCGCCCGGACGGACCACCCTGGCCAGCTCCGCCACGCCCGCCGCCAGGTCCGGCAGATGGGTCATGGCCAGCGAACAGACGGCGAGGTCGACCGAGTCGTCCTCCAGCGGCAGGCTCTCCAGCCGCCCGACCCGGAACTCGGCCTGCGGGGCGCGCTCGCGGGCCTTGGCCAGCATCTCGGGCGACTGGTCCACGCCGATGGTGCGGTGCCCGCGGGCGACCAGGGCGCCGGTCTGCCGCCCGGTGCCGCAGGCGGCGTCCAGGGCGACGCCGGTGGGAAGCGTGTCGAGGATCCCGTGCAGCACGGGCTCCTCGACCTCGATGTACGAGTTGGGCAGCGAGTCGTAGACCGCCGACCAGGAGGCGTAGCCCTCGGCCAGGCCGAGTTCGCTGACGCCGGTACCTCCTTCCGGCAGCTCCCCGTCGTCCGACGCGAAGCGCCTGATGTCCTCGACGCGCGCCTTGAGGAAGTCCTCCTCCCCGTCCATGGCGTGGCGCAGCAGCGCCAGGCCCTGGATTCCCAGGACGAGCTCCCTCACGCGAAATTCATTGCTCATGCGAATGCCTCGTTCTTGCCCGGAGGTGACGGATTTGCGGTAGCCGGTCGGCTTCGGCTGAATTCCGGCTACCCGGCCCGGCGGTAGAGGATTCTCCCGATCCGGTTCGCTGTCCGAAAGGCGGCCCTGAAATGACCGGTTCCACAGCACCGTTGCCCGGAATTCCCGGAGCCCCCTACGATGGCGGGCCGAAGCGGCCGGACATCTATTCACCGGCCGTTCGCCCTACCTGGGAGGCGGAATGATAGAGGGATATCTCGGCCGGGAAAGCGTCACCGCCGGGCAGCAGCTGACCGTCCACGTCTCCACCGACGCCGCCGGGTTCCGGCTGAGGTTCTACCGGCTGGCCGCGGAGCCGGTCCTGGTGGCGGAGAGCGGCCGGTTCCCCGGGTCGCTCCACCCGGCGCCGCCGCACCCCGACGGCGTGGCCGGCCGGGCCTCGCCCGCCGACGCCTGGGGCTGGCCGCCGCTCGCCGTGCCCGTGCCGGAGGACTGGACGCCCGGCCTGCACCTGGTCCAGTTCGTCGAGGACGGCGAGCACGGCGAGGACGGACGGGACCGCGAGGTCCCGCCGCTGCTCGACGCCGCGGGCATCGAGGGCCCGGACCGCGAGTTCTTCGTCGTGCGGCCCCGCCGGCCCGGCAGCCGGTCCCGCATCCTCTACAAGAAGTCGACCTTCACTCGGCACGCCTACAACCGCGCCGACCGTCCGGGCGAGGACCGCGGCGCCAGCCTCTACGACCACCCCGTGTACCTGCCGGACGGCGATCCGCGCGGGCACCGGGTGAGCCTGCACCGGCCCGGCGGAATCATCGACCTCGCCTACTGGGACGCTCCTTTCATCGCCTGGCTGGAGCGCAACGGCTACCCGGTCGAATTCTGTACGGATCTCGATCTGCACGAGGATCCGGAGCTGCTGTCCTCGTACGATCTGCTGCTCAGCGTCGGCCATGACGAATACTGGAGCGAGGCGATGCGCGGCCACGCCGAACAATTCGTCCGGGACGGCGGGAACATCGCCTTCCTCAGTGCCAACACGTGCTGGTGGCGCATTCATCCGACCGACCGGAACACCGCCTTCGTCACGGACACCGACCACCACGTGGGGGACGCGTACCCGCACCTTCCGGCGACCGACCAGTGGTGGCCGGCGGCACCCGACGGCGTGGGCCGCCCCGAGAACTCCCTCACCGGGGTGAGTTTCCGCAACGGCGGCATGTGGGCGAGCGCCGAGGGGTGGCCCGGGGACCGTCCGCGCGAGGGGTACACCGTGCAGCACGCCGACCACTGGGTCTTCGCCGGCACCGGGCTGCGCGACGGCTCCGACGGCGGTGAGCCCGACCGGCTCGGCGCGGGCACCACGCTGATCGGGTACGAGTGCGACGGCGCCGCCTACGTCCGGGACGACCGCGGCGTCGCCCGAGCGAGCGGCGAGGACGGCACTCCCGCCTCCTTCCTCATCCTCGGCATCCATGTCCTCGAACCCGTGCACGAGGACTTCCACGACTTCAAGTGGGGCCACTGGAACGGACCGGCCCGGGAGCCGGGTGTCACCAGCCCCCGGGCCGCGACCATGGGCGTCTTCACCGCCGGCGGCACCGTGTTCTCCGCGGGTACCACCGACTGGCCGGCGGTCTGCGGGAAGGACGAGGACGCCGCGGTCGCCCAGGTCACCCGCAATCTGCTGGACCGGCTGCGGCACCGCTCGCCACGAGCGTGAGCAGTTCCCCCAGCCCGCGGATCCGGGCCGCCCCGTCCACCAGGGGCGGCTCGGATCCGAGCACCGCGGGGTCCGGCCGGGACAGGTGGACGGAGCGCATCCCGGCCGTGAGCGGGCCGAGCACGTCCGGCGCCCACATGTCGCCGACGAACAGCACCTGCTCGGGCGGCAGTCGGCACCGCTCCAGCAGCGTCCGGTAGATCAGCGGGTGCGGTTTGCGCGCGCCCGCCCGGGCGGAGCCGACCACGACGTCGACCGACCCGTCCAGGCCGACCTCCCGCAGGCAGTCCTCCAGGTTCCAGAACCAGTTGGAGCAGATGCCGAGCAGCAGACCGCGGGCGCGGAGCTCCCCGAGGACGGGGAGGGTGTCCTCGAAGAGCTCCAGCCGGACGGCCTTCATGGCCCGGTCGATCTCCTCGACCAGCCCCTCCAGCTCGCCGTCCGGTACCCCGCAGTCCCGGGCCCTGCGCCGAAGTCGCCCCAACTCCCAACGGTGGTAGTCGAGTTCACTGACGGAGTGATCCGCGTGCTCCTCGCCCTCGGCGGGGCCCACCGTCCACTGGTCACCCCAGCGGGCGCCCTGGGTGGACAGGCCCCGGCGGTCGAAGATCGGACGGTGGTCGGGCGGCAGCGGCTCGACCATCCGCGCCAGCGTCCCGTAGAAGTCGAAGACGACGGCGCGGATCCCCACCGGCCCCGCGGTCGGCACGGGCCCGGCCTCAGTAACGGCCGTGCCGGCGCGGGAAGTAGTCCTGCAGCTCGCCGTCGCGCTCGATGTCGACGGTCGCGCAGTGCAGCCCGCCGCCGAACGGCCCGACCGCCCGGAACGGCACCGGGACGATGTCGAAGCCGTAGGAGGACAGCTGCTCCGAGAGCCGGACCTCCTTCTCCTCGATGCACAGGGTGTTCTCGTCGAGGTTCAGCATGTTGCCGGCGAGCCACGGGCTGCAGAACGACAGCTTCGGCGGGTGGTCCCAGCTCGCGGGCTGCACCGCCTCGATGATCTCCCAGTCGTTGAGCCGGAAGAACTCCATCAGCTCGGCGTCCGCGAGCCGCTCGCCGCAGTGCAGCACCAGCCCGGGGCGCAGCGGCACCCAGGTCGCGTCGATGTGCAGCGGGTGGGTGTTGGTGGAGGTGACCACGTGCACCCGGTGGTCGGGGAAGTGGCGCTTGAGCCACTGGTAGCCGCTGCGGTTGGTGACGAAGGACAGCTGGACGAAGAGGTCCTTGCCGAAGCGGGCGACGTCGGCGGCGTCGAACAGCGGCTCGGCCTCGGTCAGCACCAGGTCGTAGTCCCGGACCCGGGCCAGCTGCTCCTCGGTCGGCAGGTCGTTGTAGGTGTCCCAGAACTTGGTGTTGTAGGAGGCGTCGGTGAGCCGCGGCTTGGGTGCGGCCTCCCAGCGCATGTTCTCGTCGGAGTCGAACAGGTTCTGCAGCAGGGGCCGGTACGCCAGGTACTCGTGCCAGCGGCTGCGGTAGGACATGGTCGCTTCCAGGACCTCGTTGCCCACCGTCAGCAGCAGGTCGCGGGGCGGCATGCAGCCGAACATGGAGTCCTGCGTCCACTCGGGCGTGCTGACCTGCTGGTTGAAGTCGACGGGGGTGGGACGGTCCACCCGGATGCCGCGCCGGCGCAGCATCTCGGAGAAGTTGTCCAGCTGCTCCTCGGCCTCGGCGACCATGTCCTCGGGCATCGGCCCGAAGGTGCCCAGCGGGAAGCCGTCCTCGGGGTAGTCGCGGCGCACCGCGTGCTCGGGGGCCTGGACCACGGTGCCCTCGGCCCGTCCCACGACCACGTGGCGCAGCGGGTCCCAGCCGTTCCAGGCGTTGACCCGGATCGGTCGGGCGGAGGCGTCGGAGGTCTGCTCGGTCGAAGAAGTCGTCTGCTCGGTCACGTAACAAGCCCTTCGTATCGGGATCACGTGGGTGCAGAGGCCTAACCTGCGGGTACCGCCCGGGAGGAGTCAAGTGTTGATCTCTCTGCGGGACACCGAACGTCATCTTCCGGCCGAATGTCTAAACCTCTGCGACTCTTGGCGATCAGACGGGTAATCAGAAGAGCACCCCCATAGCGAACTTGGAGACCTCATGGCCATTCGCATGTCCTACCGCCCCCTTGTCCTCACGTTTCTCCTGTCCCTCGCAGCCACCGGCTGTACCTCCAGTAGCGGGGGCGGGGGCGACGCGGGCGGCAAACTGACGGTGTGGCTGGCCGTGGACGCGCAGGAGAGTTGGCCGCAATTGGTCCAGTCCACCAACGACCGTTTCACCCAGGCCCACCCCGGGGTCCAGGTCGACGTCCAGTACCAGCAGTGGACGACCAAGAACCAGAAGCTGGACGCCGTCCTCGCCGGGAAGAACGTCCCCGACGTGGTCGAGATGGGCAACAGCGAGACCACCAACTACATCGTGAACGGTGCCTTCGCCACGGTGGACCCGGCGAAGTACGACCAGTCGGCCAACTGGCTGCCGGCCCTCGCCGACGCCTGCCGCGCCAACGGCAAGACGTACTGCGTGCCCTACTACGTCGGGGCCCGGATCGGCATCTACCGCACCGACCAGTTCGCCCGCGCCGGTGTCGCCGAAGCCCCGAAGACCTACCCCGAGCTGCTCTCCGCGCTCGACAAGCTGAAGGCCGTCTACGGCCCCGAGGACCCCAACTACTCGGCGCTCTACATGCCCGGCCGCTACTGGTACGCCGCCATGGCGTTCGTGAAGGACGCGGGCGGCGAGATCGCCGTGAAGGAGGGCGACAAGTGGAAGAGCTCGCTGGCCTCGCCGAACTCCGTGGCCGGGCTCACCGAGTGGAAGCGGCTGATCGACACCTACTACGTCGGTGACCGGGCCAAGGACAACTCCGACCAGCCGGCCGTGGTCGGCCAGGGCCGGGTGGGCGTCTTCTACGGGAACACCTGGGAGTCCGCCATGGCCACCGACGAGCACTCCGGCGGCGACCCGAAGCTGAAGGACAAGTTCGGCACCTTCCCGTTCCCCGGCCCGTCCGGCAAGCTCCTGCCGCCGTTCCTCGGCGGTTCCACCCTGGCGGTGCCGGCCAAGTCGACCCGCAAGGACCTGGCGGCCGACTGGATCAAGCTGTTCACCGACACGCAGTCGCAGAAGGCCCTGATCGAGGTGGACACCCTGCCCAACAACACCGTCCAGATGGCCGAGGTCGCCGCCGGCGGCATCAACGGCCCGGCGGCCCAGGCCGCGGCCACCGGGGGCTGGATGACCCCGTTCGCCCCCGGCTGGACGTCGGTGGAGAAGTCCAACATCCTGCCCGAGATGCTGGAGCGCATCGCCAACAACAAGGCGTCCGTGCAGGACGCCGCCCGCGAGGCCGACCAGCGGATCAACGAAGTGATCAATGAGCGCTGACCGGGGCCGGCGGCGGCGTTCACCGCTGCTGCCGTACCTGCTGATCGCCCCCACCGTCCTGGCGCTCGTCCTGGTCCTCGGCTACCCGCTGGTGGACATGGTCGTGCTCTCCTTCCAGGACATGACCCGGGAGCAGCTCTTCAGCGGCGCCGCACCGCCGTGGGCGGGGCTCGACCAGTTCGGCAAGATCCTCGGCGACGGCTTCTTCTGGAAGGTCGTGGGCCGCACGGTGCTCTTCACCGCGGTGACCGTCGTGCTCACCGTGGTCTGCGGGCTGTTCACGGCGCAGCTGATGCACCGGGTCTCCCCGTGGGTGCGCGCCGTCATCGCCGGCGTGCTGGTGACGGTGTGGGCGATGCCGGCGATGGTGGCGGCGTCGATCTTCCGCTGGCTCTTCGACACCGACTACGGCGTCACGAACTGGGTGCTGTCCAACCTGCCGGGGGTCGACATGACCCACCACAACTGGTTCACCAACCCCTGGCAGGGGTTCACGGTCATCGTCGCCGTCGTGGTGTGGGGCTCGCTCCCGTTCGCCGCGATCACCCTGCGAGCTGCGCTCTCGCAGGTACCGCCCGAACTGGAGGAGTCCGCGATCCTGGACGGCGCCCGGCCGTTCCAGGTCTTCCGGCACGTCACCCTGCCGGTGATCAGACCGGTCCTGCTCATGGTCACCACGCTGAACGCGATCTGGAACTTCGGTGTCTTCAACCAGATCTGGCTCATGCGCGGCGGCCAGCCCGAGCGGGAGTACTACCTGCTGGGCGTCTACTCCTTCATCGAGTCCTTCGCGGTGAACCGGTACAGCACCGGCGCCGCGATCGCCCTCGTGACCGTCGTCCTGCTGCTCGCGGGATCGGTCGTCTACCTGCGTCAGATGCTCAGGACGGGAGAGCTCGAATGAGGCGTCAACGCTCGCTCGGCCACGACCTCCTCGGGCTGCTCGTCGCCGCGGTGATCGGCTTCCCCATCTACTGGATGGTGCTCACCGCGTTCCGGCCGGCCTCGGAGATCCTGAGCCTGCCGCCGAGGTTCTGGCCGACTTCGCCCACCTGGGACAACTTCGCGCGGGCCCTGGGCTCGGAGACCTTCTGGGCCAACGTCCGCTCCAGCGTCCTCATCGGCGTCGGCACCGTCGTGGTGTCGCTGATCGTCGGCACGCTCGCCGCGTTCGCCCTCGCCCGCTTCCGCTTCACGGGCCGCAAGACCTTCGTCGTGGTGATCCTCATCGTCCAGATGGTGCCGCTGACGGCCCTGATCATCCCGCTGTACCTGCTCCTGAACGACGCCGGGCTGACCGACAGCCTGACCGGGGTGATCCTCACCTACCTGGTGTTCACCCTGCCGTTCACGGTATGGATGCTGCGGGGATTCATCGACGGGGTGCCCGTGGAGCTGGAGGAGGCGGCCATGGTCGACGGCTGCGGCCGCCTCGGCGCGTTCCGCCGGGTGGTGCTGCCACTGCTCGCCCCCGGCATCGTCGCCACCTCGGTCTTCGCGCTCGTCCAGGCCTGGAACGAATACGTCCTCGTCTACATCCTGTTGTCCACCCCTGAGAAGCAGACCGTCAGCATCTGGCTGGTCTCCTTCACGACCAGCCGCGGGACCGACTACGGCGGGCTGATGGCGGGAGCCACGCTCACCGCCCTGCCCGTGGTGGTCTTCTTCCTCATCATCCAGCGCAGGATCGCCTCCGGCCTCGCCGCCGGGGCGATCAAGGGGTGATCAAGGGGTGATCCCGCGCACCGAACACCCGACTCTCCCGGTCGCACCCCGTTCACGCCCACAGGAGGACTCCGTGACGCACGACCGTCTCGATCTCGTCTCCAAGCTCTACCAGCCGTCCGGCTGGCCCCGTGTCCTGCAGGTGGCCGAAGGGACCCCGTCGGACGCCCCGCTCGTCGTGGACCTCGACCCGACCACCTTCTGCGACCTGGCCTGCCCCGAGTGCATCAGCGGAAAGCTGCTCAACCAGGGCCGCTTCACCCCCGAGCGGCTGGCCGCGCTCGCGGAGGAACTGGTCTCCATGTCCGTCCGGGCCGTGGTGCTCATCGGGGGCGGCGAACCGCTCGCCCACCGCGGCACCCGTCAGGTCCTGCGCGTCCTCGGCGAGGCCGGCCTGGCCGTCGGGGTCGTCACCAACGGCACCATGATCGACAAGAACCTCGACGAACTCGCCTCCTACGCCTCCTGGGTCCGCGTCTCCATGGACGCCGGGAGCTCCGACACGTACGGGCTGTTCCGTCCCGACCGCAAGGGCCGCAGCGTCTTCGACAAGGTCGTCGCCAACATGCGGCTGCTCGCCGGGGCGAAGACCGGCGCGCTCGGCTACTCGTTCCTCGTCATGACCCGCCAGGAGCCGGACGGCCGGGTCGTCAGCAACCACACGGAGGTGCTGCAGGCGGCCGAGCTCGCCCACGACATCGGCTGCGACTACTTCGAGACCAAGGCGATGTTCGACGAGGAGCACCACGTCATCCAGGTCTCCGAGGACATCCTCGAATCGGTCGACCGCCAGCTCGCCGAGGCCGCCCGGCTGGAGAGCGACACCTTCCAGCTCATCAACTCCTCCACGCTCACCTCGCTGCGCCGGCACACCGGGCCGGTCCAGCCCAAGGAGTACCACCGCTGCAAGGTGGCCGAGCTGCGCACCCTGATCACCCCGTCCGGGGTGTACGTCTGCTCCTACCACCGGGGCAACCCGCAGGCCCGGATCGGCGACGCCGTCACCGACAGCCTGCCCGACATCTGGAAGACCTCGGACCGCGGCATCGTGGACCCGAGCCGGGACTGCCGCTTCCACTGCGCCCGGCACCGCTCCAACCTGGAGCTGGACCTGATAGCGGAAGGAACGGGCGCAGTCCCCCCGGGAGAGGACTACGACCCGTTCCTGTGACCTGACCGTCAGCCCGCGCTGACGCCGACCCGGTTCCCCGTCCGGGCACTCCGGCTCCCCGGAGCCGCCCGGGCGGGGATCACGCGTGCCAGGGGGAACGGAGCGCGCAGCGCGTCGGCCAGCCGCGCCACCACCCCCGGCGTGTCGGCCGCGGGGCAGACACCGACCAGCGAACCGCCGCCGCCGGCCCCGCTGAGCTTCAACGGCAGGCCGGCGGCGTGCAGCGCCAGCGTCCGCAGCTCCTCCAGCACCGGGGTCGACATGCCCTGGAAGTCGCGCATCGCGTCGTGCGCCCGGGTCATCGCCTCCCCCAGCGCCTCGTGGTCGCGCCGGCGCAGGGCCGCCCACGCGGCCCCCGACGCCCGGTCGGCCTCGGTCCGGTACGCCGCGAGCGCCGGATCACCGGCCGCCAGCTGCGCCCGCACCGTGCGGATGTGGTCGGCGGTGTTCTTCCGGGTCCCGGAATCCACCACGACCACCCGCCAGTCCTCCGGGAACTCCAGCCGTTCCCGGACCACCGGCAGACCGCGCTCCCGGCCGTCGATCAGCAGCGCACCGCCCTCGGCGACGGCCAGGTGGTCCATGCCGCCGCCGTTGAAGCGGGCGAACTCGAACTCGTACGCCCACTGGACGAGCAGGGCGTCCGGCACCGGCTCGCCGTCCGGCGCCGCGGCCGCCCGGGCGAACGCGCGGAACAGTGCCACGATCAGTGCCGTGGACGAGGACAGCCCGCTCGCCGAGGGCGCCTCACTGCTGACGCGCACGGCCGGCGCAGGGCCATGCACCTCAGGGAGCCGCTCGCGCAGGAACATCCACACCTGCGCCGACCAGTCGCTCTCGGCCGGCTGCTGCCCACCGGACGGCACACCGGGCACCACCTCGACGGTGGTCGGCAGGTCGAGGGCGAGGCTGACCGAGCGGCCGTCGCCCAGCCAGTCCAGGTCCTCCCCCGACAGACAGGCCCGGCACGGCACCGCGACGCGGATCGCTTCTTCCTCGCTCACCTTGCCCGGAACCTCCCGTCCGTGAGAAACGCCCGGTACATCTCCAGTACGACCCGCGTGGGCGGATGCAGCGGCGCCGGCAGGTCGTCCAGCGGCCGGAACCGCGCCCGACGCACCTCGTCCGCCCCCGGGGACAGCTCCCCCGACCAGCGCGTCGCCGCGAAGCACAGCGCGAAGCAGTGGTTGACGTCCCCGTTCGGGTAGGTCACGGTGTGCAGGTCCGGATCGGACAGCGAGCCGAAGGCGACCAGGTCCTCCTTCTCGACCCGCAGCCCGGTCTCCTCCGCCACCTCGCGGACGGCGGCCTCGGCGAAGCCCCCGTCCTCCTCGCAGGCACCCGCGGGAAGCTCCCAGACACCGTTGTCCACCCGCTGCTGGAACAGACCCCGGCCCGCCTCGTCGATCAGCAGGACCTGGGCCCCCGGGACCAACAGTCTCCGGCCGCCCACCTTCTGACGCAGCGACCAGACGTAAGAGCCGACATAGCCCATGCTCGCACCACCCCCTCCGACGTCCGCCCGACGTCGGGCGGCCACGGGGGCACAGACTGTCACGCGCCGTCCTCGGCGAGCCAGCGCGGCACGGCCTCGGGCGTCTTCTCCAGCCACCGCACATAGCGGTCGACGCCCTCCGCGACATCGACCCGGGCCTGCCAGCGCAGCAGCTCCCGGCTCCGCTCGGTGGAGGCGAAGCCCCCGAGCGGGTCGCCCTCGGGCCGCGGGGTGACGATCCGCTGCGCCTGCGGGAAGTAGGGCATCAGCAGGTCCGCGACGTCCCGGACCGCCGTCGGACGCCCGGTCCCCACGTTGACCGTTTGGCCCGCCATCCCCTCCTCGACGAGCGCGAGTGCCGTCGCCTCGGCCACGTCCTGGACGTGGATCATGTCGCGCACCTGGACGCCGCCGCCGTTCAGACGCATCGGGCGGCCGAGCTTGGCCTGCAGGGACAGCCAGGGCACCATCCAGGAGTGGCTGCCCGGCTTCGGGATCTGGGGGTCGCCGTAGACGGAGAAGTAGCGCACGATCGCGTACTCGGTACCCGCCGACGCCCCGAGCATCAGCCGGGTCTGGTGCTCCGCCCACAGCTTGCCGTTGGCGTACACCGACAGCGGGAACAGCGCCTGGTCCTCGTGGAACATGTGCGGGCCGGGCGAGTCGGTGGGGCCGTCGCCGTACACCGACGCGGAGGAGACCAGCACCAGGCGGCGCACGCCGGTGCGGGCCAGCTCCTCCAGGATGACCTGGGTGCCCTGCACATTGGCCCGGAAGGCGATGTCGGGGTTCCGGGTGCAGGCGGCCACGTCGGCGTAGGCGGCGGCGTGGACCACGAAGTCGGCGTCCCGGAGCAGGCCGGCGACCAGCTCGCGGTCGCAGACGTCACCGACGACGAGCTCGGCCCCGGTCTTCTCGACCCCGAATATGGTGTGGCCGTCCTCGGGGTAGGCGTCCATCCGGTCCAGGACGACCACCTGGGCACCGGCCCGGCACAACAGGGACGTGAGGTGGCTGCCGACCAGGCCGCCGCCTCCCGTCACGACGATGCGAGCATCGCGGAGCTTCTCCAACCGGGACTCGACGCTCTCACCGTCGTCGCTTCCGGCCTCGTTCAACGGCGCGTGCGATTCAGCGGACATAGGGGGTTCCCTCCGTGAAGACGGCGAACTCTCGAACACTCGCTCAAGCACAGCCACATGCTTCACTCGGAAGGTGGCGTGCCAGTCCAGCATCCTTGGGACACCAACCGTGACGCCAGTGCGAATTCGGCACTCTTGCCAGCCTCCGGCTCTATCCGTACTGTCCGGAATCGATGGCACCCGCAGTAGCAGATAGCGACACGAGTGCCACCAAGTCCCCCACACCCCACCAGAAAGAGGGAAACCACGTGACGCGCCATCAGCTCAGCGCGGTGGTCATGACCCACCCCAAGCGCCGGCGGGCCGCCGAGCAGATGGCCCTGACCGCGCCTCCGGGCGCACTGCGCGTCGTCATGGACCCGGACCCGACCGGCACCCCGTCGGTGCTGCGCACGGCCCTCGCCGCCTGGGACTCCGTCGCGGACGGCGCCACCCATCAACTCGTGGTCCAGGACGACATGCTGTTGTCCGAATCGTTCTTCGAGCGGGTCGACCTGGCCATCGAGGCGATGCCGGACGCGGCACTGGCGCTCTTCGCCCTGTGGGACTCCCGCAACGGTGCCGCGGTCCGCTTCGGCGCCATGGCCGGTGCCCGCTGGGTCGGCGCGGTCAACGAGTACTTCCCGTGCGTCGCGATCGTACTGCCCCGGGCCGTCGCCGAAGGCTTCGTCCGCTACGGCCGCGCACGCCTCGGCGGCTGGCCCGACGACATTCTGATGCACCGTTATCTGACCGACCTCGGCGTCCCCCGCTACGTCTCCGTGCCCAACCTCGCCGAGCACCAGGACCAGGGCTCGATCTCGGGCAACGCCTTCCGCGGGCCGCGCCGCTCGGTCTGCTTCCTGCCCGACGACCGCCCCGGCGACGAGGGGCAGCGGCTGACCGGCCTGAGCGTCCTGCCGTTCTTCAAGTACGGCGTCGCGCGCTGCGC
Organism: Kitasatospora sp. NPDC057965; assembly: GCF_042887135.1. Taxonomy (NCBI): domain Bacteria; kingdom Bacillati; phylum Actinomycetota; class Actinomycetes; order Kitasatosporales; family Streptomycetaceae; genus Kitasatospora; species Kitasatospora sp. NPDC057965. The sequence continues at coordinate 74,218 of NZ_JBHVPZ010000017.1, read as the reverse complement.
GGTGCGGGTCGCGGGGCCCGGCCCCGAGCGCTGGCTGCACATGGACGGCGAGCAGTACCTGCGCGGCCTGGAGCTGCCCGGCTCGCTGTTCACGCCACCCGGGCCGGAGTCCGACGCACCCGACGTCCGGGGCACCTGGCTCACCGCCCTCGCCATGGGCCACGAGGCCGCCCGCCTCGGCCTGGACCCCGATGGCTCCGCACCGATGGTGCGGGCCGAGGTGTACGCCGAGGCGATCGCGACCACCGGGCCGGGCGGCATCAGCAACACCAGTACCGAGGAGCGGATCGCCGAACGCCGCGAGGCGCTGGCCGCGGTGGCGCACCGGGCACTGGCCGCCGGCCACGAGTTCGCCGGCCGGCCGGGTGCCCGCCGCCCCCCGCGGCCCGGCGGCCTCGCCGTCCGCGGCGGCGCCTCACCGCTCGGCGAGCACCTCGTGCGCAGGATCACCGACCTGGCCGGGGACGGCCTGCCGGACGCCACGCTCGACCTGACCGGCCTGCGCGAGGGCGCTCCCGCCCAGGAGTTGACGGTCCGTCTGCACGGCGACCCGCGGCCGTACACCCTCACCGTGGGCGAGGTCTACGGTCCCGGCTGCTCCCGCGACACCCTCATCGGCCGCATGGTGTGGGACGCCCTGCGCAGCCACCCGGTGACCGTCCACGGCAATCCCGACAGCGAGCTGCACCCCGTCTACGTGGACGACCTGGCCGACGCCGTCCTGGCGGTGCTCCGCTCCCGCCCGGTGCCCCGCGCCTTCACCGTCGCGGCCGAGAAGCCCACCACCCTCGCCGAGCTGGCGAACGCCGTGCACGCGGCCGTCCGCCCGGTGCCGGTCCACACCAACCCCTCCCCCACCGAACCCCCCGCCCCGGCACCGCACTTCACCACCGCCCCCCGCCCACCCGCCTGGACGCCGGCGACCGAACCCGCGAAGGGCTTGCACGCCTTCTCCCAGTGGCTCGCCTACGAGGGGACCCTGCTCACCACCATGTGACCCACCACCCACCCCGGCGCACCCGCCCAGACAGCACCGACCCCCGCGCGTTCGGCGCTCCCGCACGCGTGCCTTGAGCGGGAGCGCCGGGAGTTCCGGGGCGGGCGCCGGTCCCCCGGCCGGTGCGGGCCCGGGTGATCCCTTCGCCGCCCGGCCCGCGCCGTGGGTGCGGCCCCGTCACGGGCAGGTACCGCGGGCAGGTGGGTGCCATGGCCGCCGCGCGGGCGAGGGCCACGTCGTCGGATCGGGGAGGACCGGCGGCCACCGCGGTCCATCCCGGTCGGGGCCGGGGGCCGAGCAGCACTGCGGCCGGGCCGAAGGTCCTGGCGGCAGTGCCTGCGGCTCACGCGTCGGGCACCACCGCCACCGGGCAGGCCGCGTGGTGCAGGACCGCGTGGGCGACCGGGCCGAGCAGGCCGATGCGGACGGTGGGGCGGCGTCCGAGCACCAGCAGTGCGGCCTTGGGCGACGCTTCCACCAGCACCGGCCCGGGCGCCATCCGCTCCGTCACCTCGACGACCTCGACGCCCGGATGAGCGGCCCGCCAGGGGGCGAGCGCGCGGGCCAGCAGCTCGGCCTCGGCCTCCCGCCCCCCGGCGGTCGGGCCTTCCGCCGCCGCGGTGGTGGCGTGCACGGCCCGCAGCGGGAGCCCGGCCCGTGCCGCCGCGGCGAACGCGAACTCCAGCGCCGCCTCGGCGGGGCGGCGGGCGTCCACGCCCACCACCAGGTGCTCGCGCTGGGCCGGCCCGGTCGGCTCGGCCGGGAGCACCACCGTGGGGCAGCCGGCCCGGGCCGCGAGGTACAGGGCGGTGGAACCGACCCGCAGCCCGGCGAAGCCGCCGTCGCCGCGCGCGCCGACCACCAGCAGCTCGGCGTCCTCGGCGGCGGCGCCGAGCGCCGAGGTGGCGACGTCCTGGACCTCCTCGGTGTGCAGCCGCACGGCGGGGTGGCGCCCGGCGAGGACCTGCCGCACCTCGTGCAGCAGGCCGCCCCCGTCGGACGGCAGCCCGGGGGCCGGGTGGGGCAGGGCGTGCAGGGCGCGCAGCGGTCGGTCGCGCACCAGCGCCTCGCGCGCGGCCCAGTCGGCGGCCACCAGGCTCGCCTCGGAGGTGTCGACGCCGACGGTGACGGGCAGGTCCACGGTGGTTGTCTCCTCGATGACAGCCCCCCTGATGCTCGGTCAGGCCCCCGGGTCCAGTCTGCTACCTCGGGGAGGTCGATGCCGTGTTCGCGGATCCAGTCGTGGTGTCGGGCCGAGAAGCCGTTGTGGTCCTGGCGCCAGACGCGCGAGCGAGCAGGTGGTTGAGCGAGGGTCACCGCCGGGGCGCGAGGGCGAACAGGGCCGGTCGGCGCACGCCCGGACCGGTGGGACGGGACCTGTGGCCCTGTGTTCCCGGGCTGCCGGGCCCTGGGCCGCGGACCCCGGAAGGCGGAGGGTGATGACCGGCGTGGGCGAGCCGCCGGGCACGCCCCACGAGCGGGGGACTTCCCACCCCCGCCACGAGAACCGGAGCATTCCCATGAACAGCTACGTACTGGCCGGTGTCGACGGCTCGTCCGAGAGCACCGCCGCGGCGCGCTGGGCTGCCGCCGAAGCCGTCCGACGCGGTCTCGCCCTGCGCCTGGTCCATGTCCGGACATGGTTGGACGACACCCACGGTGACCCCGGTCAGCCCGGCGACGTCCGCGCGCTGACCAGCCGGATGCTCTCGGACACCAGGCAGGCGGTCCTGGACGCCCACCCCGGTCTGGAGGTCGGGGCGGAGCTGATCGGGGACACCGACGCGGTCGAGCCGCTCGCCTCGGCGCTGGCCGGGGCGGCCGGCGGGGCGGAGCTGCTGGTCCTCGGTTCGCGGGGGCTCGGAGGCTTCGCCGGCCTGCTGGTCGGATCGGTCGGCCTCGCCGTCGCCGGCCGGTGCGAGGTGCCCTCGGTCTTCGTCCGGGCCGGTGGATCCGAGCGGCCCGGCGGTTCCGGCCGACCCGAGGTGGTCGTCGGCGTCGACACCCGCGCCCCCTCCCGGGAGGTCGTCGAGTTCGCCTTCCGCGAGGCCGCCCGACGCGGAACGGTCCTGCGCGCCGTCCACGGCTGGGAGCCGCCGCCGGTCTGGGGCTACGCCGGCTGGGTCCCCCCGCTCGCCGAGGCGGAGCAGTTCCGGGCTATCGAGCGCGAGCTGCTCACCGTGGCGCTGGCCGACTGGCGGGAGGAGTTCCCGGAGGTCGAGGTGGTCGAGGACTGCCGGATCGGCACCGGCTCCTCCGCGCTGGTGGAGGCCTCCGCCGAGGCCTCGGTCGTGGTGGTCGGCCGCCGGCGGCACCCGCACCGCGCCGGCCTGCGGCTCGGCCCGGTCGCCCACGCCGTCCTGCACCACGCGCAGGCACCGGTCGTGATCGTGCCGCACGACTGACCGGCCGCCACGCGACGCGGTGGGCCCCACGGTCTCGTGGGGCCCACCGCGTCTTCCGCCGTTCCCCGCGACCCGGGCTCCTCCCCGTCCCCGGCCCCCGGGAGAGCCGGGAGGGGAAGGAACGACAAGGACCGGGCCGGGGACGGTCGTCCGTCCCCGGCCCGGTCCGACGGGCTTCCGCACCCGCTACCCCCGGGCTTCGACCTTGAGGTCCTGGGTGCCGGGGGCGGCGTGGACCGTGGTTCCGGTGGTCCCGAGGAGGATGCCGAGGGCGTTGTCCAGCGGGCCGATGGCCCAGGCCCCCGGTCCGTTCGACAAACGCGGCGGCGGCCTCGGCCTTGGGCCGCATCGAGCCCTCGGGCAGATCCAGCGCACGCAGCCGCTCGGGGGTGGCGCTCACCAGCGGGCCTGGGTGGGCGGCGCCGTAGTGGGCGAACACATGGGTCACGTCGGTGAGGATCAGCAGGGCGTCGGCGTCGAGCTGCTCGGCGAGCAGGGCGGCGGTGAGGTCCTTGACGACGACGGCCTCGGTTCCCCGGAGCAGGCCGGTGTCGCGGTCGCGGACGACCGGGACACCACCGCCGCCCCCGCAGATCACCACCGCCGCGCCGGCCAGCAGGCGGCCGGCGAGGGGCGCTTCGAGGACCGCCCGCGGTGCGGGCGAGGGGACGACGCGGCGGTGGTGCGCGCCGTCCGGAGCGGTGGTCCAGCCGCGCTCGCGCTCCAGGGACCGGGCCCGCTGCTCGTCGAACTGCTGGCCGATGAACTTGGTGGGGTGGGCGAACGCCGGGTCGTGCGGGTCCACCTCGGTGTGGGTGACGAGGACGGCGACCTCCCGTCCCGGGAGCCGGTTCATCAGCTCCCGGGCGAGCAGGGTGCCGATCATGCCCTCGTCGGACCGGACCCGCGCCGCTCGCGAACGGCGGCCCCGCCCGGCACCCCTGGCACCCCCGGGGCGCGCGGCAGCGGGAGGGCCGCCGCCCCTTGCCTTGCACGGGAACGGCGGCCCTCCCCCGTCGACGGCCCACCGGCCGTCACGGATGGCTGACGGTTCAGAGGCGGGGGTCCACCAGGATCTTCACGGCCGTCTCGTTGTGGTGGATGAGGGTCTCGAAGCCTTCGCTGACGAGATCGTCCAGCCCGATGGTCCTGGTGATGAACGGCGCCAGGTCGATACGCCCCTCCTGCACGAGCTTGATGGTCTGCGGGTGGGAGTTGACGTAGGCGATCGTGCCGCGCAGGTCGACCTCCTTGAGGACCAGCTTCTGCATGTCGAGCGACGCCGGCTTGCCCCAGATCGAGATGACGGTGATGACGCCGCCCGGCTTCACGGCGTCGAACAGCGTGTCGAGGACGGCGTTGACGGACGTGGCCTCGAACGCGACGTCCGCGCCCCTGCCACCGGTGAGGCGCCGGACCTCCTCCGCGACATCGGTGACGGCGGGGTCGATGACGTGGTCGGCGACCTTGGCGTCCAGCGCCTTCTGCCGGCGCAGCGAGCTGAGCTCGGAGACCGCGACCTCGACGCCCATCGCCTTGAGCACCGCGCAGGTCAGCAGCCCGATGGGCCCGGCGCCACCCACGAGGGCGAAGTCGCCCGCCTTGGCACCCGAGCGCTCGAAGGCGTGGTACCCCACCGACAGCGGCTCGATGAGGGCCGCCTGGTCCAGCGGGACGTCGCCGACCGGGTGGACCCAGCGGCGCTCGACGGCGACCTTCTCGGCGAGCCCACCGCCGCGACCGCCCAGCCCGATGAAGTTCATGTCGGGCGAGAGGTGGTAGACCGGGTTGTTCTCACTGGTGTCGACATCCGGGCGCAGGATGTAGGGCTCGACGACCACGCGGTCGCCCGGCTTCAGGTCCTCGACGCCCTCGCCCACCGCGTAGACGACGCCGGACATCTCGTGGCCCAGGGTCACGGGAGCGGATTCGCCGGAGACCGGATGCGGGTGCCCGGCCGGCGGTACGAAGATCGGCCCGTCGAGGTACTCGTGCAGGTCGGTGCCGCAGATCCCGCAGTAGGCGACGTCGATGCCGACCGTGCCCGGGCCGACCGTGGGCTCCGGAGTGTCTTCGATACGGATGTCACCGCGGTCGTAGTAGCGCGCAGCCTTCATTTGAACTGTCCTCTTCACCTGTTGTGCTCACGGCCCGCATCGGGTCGTACCGTGCAGTGAGGCCTGCGCCTCACCAGGCGGATTTAAGTTGACTCTTAAACATTACCCCCGGCGGCGCGCACCGGCGCGGCGACACGCCCGGCACCGGGGCATCTCCGCAGCTCAGCGCTCGCGCCCGCGGACCTTCAGCGGGAGGGCGGGGAGTTCGGGGGCGTGGAGGCGGGGGCGGGCGTAGCCGTGGACCTCGCCGAAGCGGGTGCCGGTTTCCCAGTCGGTGCGGGCCTGGGTGATCTCGTCGCCGCTGCGGCCGATGAAGTTCCACCACATACCACGGCTCTGCCGTTTCGTCCCAGGTCAGGGGCTTGATCGACCATCCGGGGTCAGCGAAAGGTCAGCAAGACGCCCGGGAGTCGACTGTCATGGCCACCATCAACCTCGTCCGCGGCATGGGCAGCCTCTTCAAGGAGTGCGAGCACCCCGAGAGCCGGTGGCCGAGGTGCCCGCACGAGTACAAGATCCGCTACCGCAACGCGGCCGGACGGCAGACCGAGGAGTCCGGCTTCGCCACCCAGGACAAGGCGAAGTCCCGCCTCGCCGAGGTCTACCAGGCCCGCAAGAACAACCCGCAGAGCCAGCACAAGGCCGCCCGCGTCCAGCAGTACAGCCCGATGCAGTTCCACGAGTACGTCGCCGAGTGGAAGGCCGGCCAGCGCGACCTCAGCCCCAGCTCGCTCCGCCACCTCGACTCACTGCTCGTCCACCACCTCTACCCCGCCTTCCGCAGCCGCCGGATGGGCACCTTCGACCACAAGGTCGTCGAGGCCTTCATCCAGTCCATGGAGCGCAACGGCGTCGGCCTCGCCACCCAGTCCAACGCCTTCGACAAGCTCAAGTCGATCCTGCTCGACGCCCACCGGCTCGGCCTCTACGACGACAGCCCTCTCGACGGCGTCAAGCCCCCGCAGTACGACCCCAAGCGCGCCATCATCCCCTCCCCCATCCAGGTCCGGGACATACGCGCCGCCGGCGACGACACCTTCCGTCTCGTCGCCGACCTCATGAGCGGCTGCGGCATGCGCAACGGCGAGGCTCTGGCCGTCAACATCAACAACATCGTCGCCGACGACGTCTACCGGATCACCGAGCAGGTCAACCAGACCACCAAGGCCTACGCGCCCCTCAAGCACCGCAAGGCCGGCGACTACCGCGACGTCCCCCTCGCCGCCCGGGTCCGGCACTCCATCGAGTCGTACGCCGACACCTACGGCACCATCGACGGCTACCTCCTCCGACACCCCCGCGACCTGACCAAGCCGATGCCCAACCACTACATCGCCAACCAGTGGAAGCGGATCAAGAACGACGGCCTCGTCGAGATCCCCGAGGGCATGGTCGTCTACGGCCTCCGCCACTTCTTCGCCTCGAACTGCCTCGGCCACAACCTCCCCATCACCGACGTCGCCGAGTGGATGGGTCACAAGAGCATCGACGTCACCTTCAAGATCTACCGCCACCTCATGCCCGGCTCCATCGGCCGCGCCGCCGAACTCCTCGACCTAGGCCTGGCCGCCTGAACGTGCGGAGGCCCTGTCCCCGAACCGGAACAGGGCCTCCGCACGCCGGTCACGCGACCTCAACCGCCGGCCAGCCGCTGCTGCTGCTTCACCCACGCCTGCACCTCGGACATCTTGAACTGCAACTTGGCGTTCCGCCCGCACCCGAACCTGTAAGGCACGAGACCCGCACGACCAGCATCGCGGTACACCCATGCAACAGACATGTTCAGGTACTCCGCAGTCTCCTTGACACTCATGAACTGCTGGGTCACTCGATCCTCCCTACAACAGCCGACATCTGTCATGGAGAATCTCCCGCGAAGGACCGTTTGACCGCGCCGGAATCCTGTGCTGCCCATCCCCCTCAAGCTACCTGGAGTGATGGATCAGCAGCGGTCACCCCTTGACCCCCAGTCGCCCGGCGACGTGAACTCCAGCCTGGCATGCATCGAACGGAACGCGTCGTTCGTGCAGAGACTCACTCATTGCGCGCACCGGCCTGCCGCGCGTGGTCCCCGCCCTGTCCCCACAGGCCAAGAGCCTCAGCCCAATGGCAAAGTGTTGCGAGCTCTCCAGGCCTGGTCACAACGACACAGGACCCGGGCTCGGGCTCTGCCGGATGCAGTTGCAAGCCCTCCAGGGCCGATCACGACCGGAGACACCACCAACGCGCGGCTGTGGACGGACGTGTTGCAAGCCCTCCAGGGCTGATCACGGCGCCCGCCACCTGACGGCCCCGGCGCTCGGACCGGTCGTTGCAAGCCCTCCAGGGCTGATCACGACCGCGGTACCGGACGGTGGAGCGGACGGCGCCGAGCCGTTGCATGCCCTCCAGGGCTGATCACGACCACGTGGAGCGGCGCGATGTGGCGGGCCACCAGCAGGTTGCAAGCCCTCCAGGGCTGATCACGACTCGCCGACACGGCGAAGAGCAGCGCGGATTCGCTGACGTTGCAAGCCCTCCAGGGCTGATCACGACACGATCCGCCAGCCCTGGATGGCCGCGATCCTCGCCGGGTTGCAAGCCCTCCAGGGCTGATCACGACCACCGACACCGCCTGCTGGGAGTGCCTGCGCCGCACGTTGCAAGCCCTCCAGGGCTGATCACGACCTTCCCCTCCGACCCGCCCGGCCGCGACATCTGGGCGTTGCAAGCCCTCCAGGGCTGATCACGACCGCGAGCCGGGCCGTCTCGCTCCTCTCCGCCGCCACGTTGCAAGCCCTCCAGGGCTGATCACGACCTGACGACCCCTGGCCCGGCACGGCCGTCCGCACTGCGTTGCAAGCCCTCCAGGGCTGATCACGACGAGCCGCTCGCCGGTGGCTGCGGATGACCTTCCGCCGTTGCAAGCCCTCCAGGGCTGATCACGACCGAGGACCGGCAGCGGCTCGCGGACGCCGGGCCCGCGTTGCAAGCCCTCCAGGGCTGATCACGACCTCTCGGTCAGCGCATCGGGTGGCGGGGGCAGGCCTGTTGCAAGCCCTCCAGGGCTGATCACGACCCTCTACAGCGGCACCTCCGACACCCTCCACGGCGCGTTGCAAGCCCTCCAGGGCTGATCACGACCCTGCACGTCGCACAGCTCGACGCATCGGCCCTGGCGTTGCAAGCCCTCCAGGGCTGATCACGACCCGAGGGTAAAGCCGCAGGTTGGGGTGGGTGGTGGTGCAGTAATGGATCGTTGTGGTGCGGCGTTTGGCTGGTGGTGCAGTGGTGCTGGTCAGAGGATGTCGCCGGGGCCGCCGAGGGTGGTTCCGATGGTGGTGGTTTCGATCATGTCCGGGGAGCGGGTGCTGTAGGTGACGATGCTGTCGTAGGTGGGGTCGATCACGTTGTTGAGGGTACTGGTGAGGGCTCGGTATTGGGCGGCGGTGAGTTCGCCTTGGAAGACGCTGCGCTGTGTCCAGTGGAGGTACTTGCGGCACGTTTTGAGGACTCTCGGGTTGCGTTCGGCGGCGGTGTCGTAGACGAGGATGACGAACATGGGCGGCTACCACCAGGGCCGGAAGGGCTTGTAGGGGGTGTTCTCAAGGCAGAGGCGGACGAGTTTGAGGGCTTCGAGGTGGATGAGTTCCTCGTAGCTGACCTTCCGCTTGAGGGTCCGGTGGAAGACGGTGGTGGCGAGTTCGTCGCGGACGAGGGCGGCGATCTTCTTGCGGCCGTCGGTGCTCAGCGAGGCGCGGCCGACCTCCGTCTCGAAGTCGCCGGGTTTGAGGTGTTTCTGGCTGGCGGCGCGGCGTAGGAGGCGTTCGGCGAAGAGGGGTTTGAAGGGTTCGGCGAGGTCGAGGGCGAGGGTGTTGCGGCGGCGGTCGGTGTCGGAGTGGAGGAAGCCGATGGCGGGGTGGAGGGGGGTGGCGCGCAGGGCGGTGAGGGTGCGGGCGTAGACGAGGGCGTTGAGGTAGCTGATGAAGGCGTTGCCGGCGTTGGTGGGGGGTCGGCGGGTGCGTCCGTTGAGGCGGAGCCAGGTGGGCAGGCGGGTGTCGAGGACGGCCCAGGCGGTGCGGCGGAAGTTGCCTTCCTGTCCCATGAGGGTGTCGGTGTCGTGGCAGTCGGGGAGGTTGGTGCGCAGGGCTTCGAGGGCGGGGTCGAGAAGGTCGGTGTCGAGGGCCCAGCGGAGGTTCTCGGCGGCGGCGAGGAGGAGGGCTCGGGCGATGGGGAGGCGTTGCTCCGGGTCGGCGGTGATCTCGACCTGTCGGCGGACGACGGTGGCGGAGGACATGGCTTCGGCGGGTGCGAAGTGTCCGGCGTGGTTGCCGTAGTGGTCGAGGACGTGGACGGTGACGCCGTGGCGGCTGAAGAGGGACATCGCGGAGGTGTTGATGTCGACGTGGTCGAAGGTGACGAGGTCGCGGATGTCGGTGATGGGGATGCGGACGGGGCTGCCGTCGGGGCGTTCGATGCGGATGCTGTCGTTCTCGCGGCGGATGCGGCAGGGTTCGGTGAGCCAGTAGGTGCGGCCGGCGGCGGGCATCAGGTTCCCCAGCAGTAGTCGAGGTAGGAGCAGCCGCGGCAGGCGGCGCGGGTGTGGCGGTCGGGTGGTGTGGTCTGAGCGATGACGGCGCGGGCTTCGTCCTCGGCGGTCTCGGCGGCTTCGCGTGCTTCGTCGTTCCAGGGGACGTCGGTGGTGCGGCGGATGAGCGGGTAGTGGACGATGCCGCCGCGCACGTTGACGCCTCGGCGCTCCAGGAGGAGGCAGTAGTGGCGGACCTGGGCGTCGTGGGCGGGTGAGGGGGCGCGGGAGGACTTGGTTTCGTGGATGACGGCGCCGGTGGTGACCCAGTCGATGCGGGCTTCGCCGAGGTCGACGTCGCGGCGGCGGGTGAAGGTGGTCTCGTTGACGACTTCACCGAAGGCGACGAGGTCGCTGCCGGCTTCGGGCCGGTAGCCGCGCATGTAGAGCCAGAGTTGGCGTGGGCAGTGGCGCAGGTACTTGATGTGGACGCCGCCGAGGCCGTGGTCGTCGTCGGCGGGATGGGTGGGGATGGGTTTCACAGGATGGTCTCCGGCTCGGCGGATGGGCGAAGGCCGAGGACGGGGTCGTACTGGCCGTCGATGAGGTGGATGCCGAGGGCTCGGTCGAAGGTGGCGTTGTAGGTCTTCAGCTGCTGCCAGCGCAGGGGGATGAGGAGGCCGGCGGCGAGGAGGGGGTCGGCGTCCTTGCCGACGGCGAGCAGGCGGTATTCGTCTTCGTCGTCGCGGTGGAGGACTTCGACGGTGTCGAATCGTTCGCCGAGGGTCTTGGCGTGTTCGGTGCGGTCGTGGAAGGGGTCGGTAAAGGTGAGGAACTCGGTGGTGAAGCCGTCGCGGGCCTGGCGGGCCCTCGTCGCCCAGTCGTGGCCCCAGTCGGTGTCGTAGGCCAGGGCGAGGAGGCGGTCGATGTCGTGTTCGCTGAGATCGGTGGCGCCTTCGGTGACTAGGGTGGTGAGGGCCGACCAGGCGGCGTCGACGGCTCCAGGGTCGTAGGGGCGGTGGCTGTCGGTGCGGTGGACGCGGAACTCGACCGCGCCGTCCGGGTGCAGGCCTCGGCGGTTGACGCGGCCGGCGCGTTGGGCGACGGCCTCGACGGGGGCGTTGTCGACCGCGCCGCGGTCGAAGTCGAGTTGCAGGGAGACCTCGACGGTCTGGGTGGCGACGACGAGGCCGCCACGGTGGCGCGCCTCGCCGGGTCGGCGTTCGGGGTGGCGGGCCAGGAGGCGGGTCTCGATGGCGTCGCGGTCCCGGTTCTTGAAGCGGGAGTGGAGCAGCAGTGCCGCGTCGGGGTCGTCGGGCCGTGTGTGGCGGGCGTGGTCGGCGAGTGCGGTGAACAGGTTCTGGGCGGTGGTGACGGTGTTGGTGACGACCAGGACGCTGTGGCTTTCGCCGAGCCAGGTTTCGAGGCGTTCGAGGCTGCCGGGGTCAGTGAGGGGCAGGTCGTCGACGACGAGGTGGTGGCGGAGGGGGGCGGTGCCGGGTGCGGCGCGGTGGCATGTGACGGGGTGGTGGAGGCTCTCGTCGACGATGGCGAGCAGGGGTGGGGCGAGGGTGGCGGACAGGACGGCGATCCTGCTGCCGAGCTGTTCCCACAGGCGCATGGCGGCGCACAGGCGGCCGAAGGTCTCGGGGTCGTAGGCGTGGAGTTCGTCGAGGACGAAGAGGGAGTTGGCCTGTTCGAGGAGGACGGAGGAGTGGGTGGGGCCGGCGATGGCGGCGGCGAGGAGTTGGTGGGGGGTGGCGACGCGCAGGCGTTGGGTGAACAGGCGCATGGCGTTTGCGCGGGCCCGGGCTTTGCGGGCGTCGTCCTTGGTCGGGGTGCAGCAGTCGTCTTCGAGGGCTTCGGTGAGGAGGGTGCGGGCGAGGGCTCCGTGGAGGAGGCCGATGTCGGGCTGCTGCCGGCCGGCGGCCGGTTGGAGGGTGCGTTCGAAGCGGTGGCGGGCGGCGTTGAGGGAGGCCCGGTAGGGCAGGGTCCACACGAGTCGGGGCAGTCCGGGCATGGTGGCCAGCTGGTGGGAGGCCCAGGCGAGTCCGGCTTCGGTCTTGCCGCTGCCGGTGGGGGCTGTGAGGACCAGGTGCCCGGTGGTGTCGGCGGCCTGCTGCTGGTGGTGGTGCGGGGTGTGCGGGAGGCGGGCGAGGTAGTCGAGGGGCAGGGGTATGTGGGTCTGGAGGTCCACGTGGGCGGAGCCGGCGTGGTCGGCGAGGGTGAGCGCGCCCTGGGCGAGGACGGCGATCAGCCCGGTGTGGGCCTTGGCGGGTTCTCTCCAGGCGGTGAGGACGTCGTCGAGGAGGAGGCGGGCCCGGTCGGCTGCCGTCGGGTCGCCGGGCTCGGGCGGCGCCGGTTCGGTGCGGAGGAAGCCGGCCAGCCAGGCGAGGAGTTCCTGGTGCAGGCCGCGCGGCACCTGCGGCCGGCCGTCGGGGCTGGGCGGGCGGCCGAAGGCGTGGTCCCAGCGGGTGCTCGCGTTGTAGAGGCGGGCCAGGGCGGGTTTGCCGCCGCCGAGGGAGTTCGCGGCGTGCAGTGGCCGGTGGTGGGCGGCGACGAGGGTGGCGATCATCAGCCGTTCCTGGGAGCCCCAGGCTGCGGCCGGGGCCAGGAGGTCGACGTAGGCGAGGGAGAGGACTTCGTGGCGCTCGCCCCAGGGTTCGCCGCCGGGTTCGAGCTGCTGTTGGAAGCTCTCCGCGATCTTTCCCGCGTCGTGCAGGAGGGCTGCGGCGCGCACCTGTACCCAGAACCGGGGCTCAGTCGCGATGATCCCGGCGGTGGCGATGCGGGCTTCGAGCTGGGCCACGGTGTCGTGGACGGTGCGCAGGTGGGCGGTGAGGCGTTCGGGGTCTTCGCGGGGCAGGGATTTGGCGCGAAGGTCGGTAAGGGCTCGTCGTCGTGGTGGGGTCAGGGGGTCAGGAACCATACGGCTTGGGTGTCCTCGTGCAGGTCCGGTTCGGTGGGTGCTTCGCGGTAGGCGTGGCGGACGGGGCTGGCGGTGGTGGTGGGCTCGTCGCACCACAGGTAGTCGGACCAGGTGGTGGTGAGGCGGTCGGTGGAGACGGTGTCGGCGAGGCGGTGGGTGTGGGCGGAGGGCAGGTCGTGTCCGTCGGGTGGGGCGAGCGCGTGGCCGACGACCGCCCGCTCGGCGGGTTCGAGAACCACCTGCGCGATCCCGGTGAGGTGGACGAGGTCCTGGGAGCGGCCCAGGCGCAGTCCATGGCGCGGCCGGTGTAGCGCCCGGGTGAGGCGGGTGGTGTCCGGTTCGGGGATCCACAGGGTCAGGTGGACGCCGGCGAGGAAGGGCCGGTCCTTGGCGGTCGTTCCTCCTTTCCCGGCCCGGACCCTGCCGCCGGTGGCGGGGTTGCTGCCGTCGGCGGCGATGGGGTGGTAGGTCTCGGTGTCGACGCCGTGGCCGTCCGCCCACGCGGCCATGCCCAGGGTGAGGGGTTCGGCGGGTGCGCCGGTGGCGGCGGCGAGCATGCCGCGGACGGTGGAGGGCGGCGGCACCGGCAGGATGCGGGTGATCCCGGGGAACAGCGGGTCCCGGAACGAGGCGACGGGGGCGTAGAGGGTGGCCCGCAGTGCCTCGATCGGCCGCCTCCCGGTCGCCAGGCTCGTGGTCATGCCTGGGCCGGGTCGTCGAACCAGCCGTCCAGCCGTCCCTCGCGCAGGTCGGCCGCCAGCTGGAGCAGGATCGTGCGGGGGTGGTCGATGACGATCGTGCCGTCGGCCAGCTCGCGCGCGCAACTCTTCTCGAAGTCCTCGCGGGCCTGGTCGCGGAAGCCGGGCCGCCAGCCGATGCGCACGGGGGCCTGCCATTCGCCGGCCCACGCTTCGAGCTCCTGGAGCAGGACGTCGCCGCGTACCCGCACGCCCGTGTCGGGGTCGGCGTCGATGACGTTGCCCAGCGGGTTGACGCCGCCCTGGAATGGGGCCAGGACCAGCAGCGAGGGGACGCGGTCGCCGTAGTGCAGGGCCTGCTTCGCGCCGCCGCTCAGATGCGCGAGCGCCTCCGGCAGCAACGCCGCCCGCTCACGCCGTTTCTCCAGCGGCAGCCGCACGGCCTGCTGGTCGCGGAACTCGACCGTGGAGGCCCCGAGGGCTGCGGCCTCGGCCACCTGAAGGGCCTGCTCCGGAGTGAGGTAGTTCGGCCGGCCCACGCCATTGTCCCCAGGCAGGGTGAACGTGCCGATCCTCGGCACGTCCAGCAGGAACGGGGCCGCCAGATCGGCGGTGTAGAACTCGTGCCCGTGCAGGACGGGTTCGGTCACCCCGCGCGACATCACGCCGAAGTCCTCGGTCGGGAACACCGGCTCCACCGACATCAGGGTGCCGAGCATGAACGGGCTGTCGCGCAGGGTGGTGGCCGCGTCGTCCTTCTTCGCACCGGTGCGCATGTAGCCGAACAGGTCGTCGTCGGCGAAACGGACGGGATCGGCCTGGGTGTTGGCCTTCTGGGCCTTGCCCTGGGCCTTGCCGACCCGGGTGACCGGGGACGGCACCGAGCCGCGCTCGACCATCGTCTCCCGGATCCAGCGGCGCGCCGCCTGCGCCGACACATAGGGGTGCTTGCGGCCCCTGATCCGCGCGTACTTCACGCGGGACATGGTCTCCTCGCCCCGCCCGTTGTTCGGTGCGCCCGCGTTCACCGAGAGCACCATCATGCCTGCCAGGTAAGCCATTTACGCCTGTCCCGTCTCGTAGTCGTGAAAGCCGTCGTACTCGTCCTCGCCGTCACCGGCGAACGCCGGCCGCTCCGCGAGTTCCTCGATCTCGCGTTCCTGCTGCGGGTCCGCCGTCTTGGCTCCGATCTCGACACCGCGCTGCTGCAGCAGCACCGATACCTGGGCGAACAGCAGCATCCGCTGTTCCCAGGCGCGCGGCTGGCGCCGGATCAGCGGCTTCCACAGCTCCGGGCCCGCCAACGGCGTCTTGCTGCCGTCCAGTTGCAGACGCGTGTAGGCCTGGACCAGGAGCGTGCCGAGCTTGTAGTCGTTGAGCGCGGCGTTGCGGTACTCCGCGAGGCGCCCGCGCGGGCTGCTGCCCCGCTCGATCCAGTCGGCGATCAGCGTCGCCACCGGTTCCAGATCCGTTTCCATTCCGAAGACCTCCTCGGCGTAGGTGAAAGCGAGCCGGGCCAGCGCCTCGCGGTCCCCGGCGCTCCAGGCGCCGTCGGTGTCCGCGAGGAGACGGTGCAGCTGTCCCAGCAGCGGCCTGCTCCGGCCGTCCTCGGCCTCAAACAGCAGCCGCGCCGCCTCCCCCGCCCCGCCGGTGACGATCCGGCCCTGGGCGTCGTAGCGGGTCAGCGAGCGGCGCAGCAGATGCCAGCCGCGGCGCAGCGGGGCGTTGCCGTCCACGGTGGCGAGGAAGGCGGGGACGGCGCGGCGGGTCCGGGTGACCCGCAACCACGGGTCCTGGTTGTCGTTCTTGAAGCTCCACAGCGTGGTCGCGCACAGGCCCTCGGTCGCGTCCCGCAGAGCCGCCAGGACCACCGTCTCGGGCCGAGCCGTCGCCGACATGCCGGTGAAGCCGGCGTGCATCACGCGGCGGGCGCGCCGCACGTTTCGCCGGGCGAAGGCGAGCTGCGCGGTGTCGTTCTCGCAGGACAGCACGGTCGCGGACCCGGCGGTGACCCACGCGCCGTAGGGCAGGGCCCACATCGCGATCCGGCATCCCCGGCACACCGGCCATCCCGCGACGCCGGGCGGCAGCGTGTTCAGGGCCTTGCTAGTGTCGAACAGCGGCAGATTCGACTTCGCCCACACCACCGCCGTCTGGGCACCGCAGAACGTGCAGGGCAGACTCCGGCCGCTGCCGGGATGGTCCGGGGCGAACAGGTTTTCGATGTCCGGCCGCAGTACGACGGGGTCGGAGGTCCGCTTGCTGTGCGTGGCCTTCGAGTTGGGGTACAGCGCGAACATCACCTTCCACCAGTCGTAGCGACTGCTGTCTTTGGGCGCCGTGGCCGCAGCGACCACGTCCGCCACCACGGCGGCCACCACGGCCTCCAGGTCCGCTTCACTCACCCGTCCCGGATCGTCGCGGCCGGCCAGGACGGCCACCGCCCACGCCCCAGCCCGCTGCAACGGATGGCCCGTCACAGCGAGCGCGCTCACCTCACCCACCCGAACCCCTGGATCGTGTCCAGGCCCAACCCCCACGACCGGAGCGCGTTCGCGAACCGCCCGTCCGCCTCCATCGAAACCCGCACCCGCGCCCCGATCCGCGGCGCCCCCCGCACCGTGAACCGCCTCCGCGGACCAGCTTCCAGCACCCGCACACCACGCGGCGCCGGCAGACCCAACAGATCCGCCTTGTGCGCCAGGTTGTGCTGCAACCGGTCCAGGTAGTGCTCGTCACCCGGCAGCAGGTTCCGGCTCTCATGCTTCAGCACCACCGGCGTCACCGTCTCCAGCTCCACCAACCCCTCCCCCGCCGGAATCACCGTATCCACGTCCATCGCCAGCCCCCGCACCCTCAACCGCGTCGCACCCCACACCAGTTCCTCGCACGACGCCAGCGCGCGCACCAGCACCGAGGCGATCTCCGGGACCGGCGACCCGAACCACACCGACCCCTCACGCGACGTGGTGTAGACGCCCTTGCGGTGCGGCGCCCCCACGAACAGCGGCCCCGCCACCCCCACCGGCTTCAAGGGCTTCCCCTGCCACCCGCCATCGTGCAACGCCTCGGCCAGAGCCTCGTCCTGGCCGCTCAGCAACCGATACACCACACCGCGCGCCGCCCCGTGCACGTCCTCCCACCGCACACTCGACGTATCCGGCGTCACATCCACCCTCACCCGCACCGCACCCTCCAGGGAATCCAATTGACCACTTGGCGCCAACAACTAGGCGCTTGAGCAGCCTAGTTGGCCGTGAATAGAAATCCTTTAGTTTCTCACTATTTACACCGATACTTGTCCATACGTGCTACAAGCCCGAGGTTCCTCGCCGTCATCACGGATCGGCCAGAACATGGCTATGGAGCCGTACCACCGCACCGCAGCACCAGACCGGGACCACGTACAGCCTGCAACCACAGACAAGGTCACCGGAAAACGCCCTGACCTGCGACGATGCACTACCGGCAGGTCGCCGCAGAACAGCCACCGCCCAACCACTCGCCACACCTGCCGACCTGGTGCTTTACTCTCGGGTCGTGATCAGCCCTGGAGGGCTTGCAACGGATGCCGGTGGCCTTGGCCGTGTTCTCGTTGATGGTCGTGATCAGCCCTGGAGGGCTTGCAACGCAGCCGGGCAGGCGCTGCCCAGCAGTGGCAGACCAGTCGTGATCAGCCCTGGAGGGCTTGCAACACGGGGGCGGGATCCTCGGGATTGACGCGGGTCACCAGTTGTGATCAGCCCTGGAGGGCTTGCAACGCGGGCAGGCCGGCCCGCTCGGGCCTCTGCCCGTCGTCGTGATCAGCCCTGGAGGGCTTGCAACAAGAACGGCACCATCTTCATCGTGTCCCCGCCGTCGGGTCGTGATCAGCCCTGGAGGGCTTGCAACACCGCGTCGAGGCCGCCGTCGTCCCGCCTACTCCGAGTCGTAATCAGCCCTGGAGGGCTTGCAACCACTCGGCCAGCCGTACCTGGCGCTTGCGCGCTCGTCGTCGTAATCAGCCCTGGAGGGCTTGCGACCGGTACGGAGGTATCGGCTACGCCGGAAGAGCCACCGTCGTAATCAGCCCTGGAGGGCTTGCAACAGCAGGTCGCAGGCGAAGGACCGAACTGAGTCGCCAAGCGCCCTGCATCCGTCGCCTGCGACCTCAAGGATAAAGAGCTACTTTCGCCCGCTCCTCCGGACTGGCGGAGGCGTCCTTCGACGGCAATGATGAGCCGATCGCGTGTCCGTTCGGGTGATGGCTCGTTGGGCACGGCAGACACAGGCCTGCGGTACGCCCCGGGCCGACCGTGGAGGCGGCCGAACCTTGAGCGATCGCAGCACCATCGAGTGGACCGAGGCGACCTGGAATCCCACCACGGGGTGCGACCGGGTCTCCGCCGGATGCGACAACTGCTACGCCCTGACACTGGCGAGGCGACTCAAGTCCATGGGCGCCGCGAAGTACCAGCGCGACGGCGACCCCCGGACCTCGGGACCGGGTTTCGGCCTGTCGGTGCACCCGGACGCGCTGGACGTCCCGCGGCGCTGGAAGGCACCGAGGACGGTCTTCGTGAACTCGATGAGCGACCTCTTCCACGCCAGGGTGCCGCTCTCCTTCGTGCGTGACGTGTTCGACGTCATCGCCGACACCCCGCAGCACACTTACCAGATCCTGACCAAACGGTCCGTACGGCTGCGCCGCGTCGCCGAGCGCCTGGAGTGGCCGGCCAACCTGTGGATGGGGGTATCGGTCGAGAGTATCGAGCAGGTCCGGCGCGTCGACGACCTCCGCGCTGTACCCGCGGCCGTGCGCTTCCTCTCCTTGGAGCCGCTGCTCGGGCCCCTGCCCGAACTGGATCTCGGCGGCATCGGCTGGGTCATCGTCGGGGGCGAGTCCGGCCCTGGGCACCGGCCGCTGGAGCCGGAGTGGGTCATCGAAATCCGTGACGCGTGCCGAGCGGCCGGAGTCCCGTTCTTCTTCAAGCAGTGGGGCGGCCGAAATCCCAAAACGGGGGGTCGCGACCTCCAGGGCCGGACCTGGGACCAGCTTCCCCAGGTCACCACCCTCGCCGTGTCCTGAGTGCGCCGCCGTACCTCTGGTACAGGTGTGCACGCTCTGTCATCCTCTCCCCAGGCATATTCGCGACACCGCGTGGGGGACACATGGTGGTACCGAAAGAACCTACCTGGCACCGTGATCCGCACACTGCCGCCAAGCACGACGTGCTGCGACAGTACCTTCAGGCGTGGGCCCCGATCCTACTGTCCCGCAACGACATCGTCACGTACGCCGAGGGCTTCGCCGGCCCCGGCATCTACAAGGGAGGCGAACCGGGCTCCCCGGTGATCGCCCACCAGGTCCTGGCCGGTTCGCTGCGCGGGCGCCCGGGCAAGCGGGTCACGATGGTGCTCGTCGAGGAGGACGGCCAGCGAACGGCCGAGCTTGAGCGCCAGATCGAGGGCGCCCGGGGCCGCATCCCCGGCCCCGAACTCGCCCGGCTGCGCACGCACATCGCCCGGGGCGGCTGCCACCCGGACCTGCTGCACCACCTCTCCCGGGCAGGCAGCCTCGGTCACCCGATGTTCGTGCTCCTCGACGGCTTCGGGAGCCCCGAAGTCCCCTTCACCCTGCTCCAGCAGATAGCCCGGCACCGGAGCAGCGAGGTGATGATCACCTTCCAGCCCCAGTTCCTCGTCCGCTTCGCCAAGAAGGACGGAACGCACCGGAGCGCGGGCGACGCCTTCTTCGGCAACACCCACTGGCACACCGTGTTCGACCTGGCTCCCGACGAGAAGGCACCGTATCTGCGGGACCGGTACCGCCGCACCCTCCAGGCCGCCGGCTTCGACCACAGCCTGTGGTTCGAGATGATCGACGAGAGCGGACACCGGCTCTACCTCATCTTCGGCACCTGCCACGAGAAGGGCGTCGAGAAGATGAAGGAGGCCATGTGGAAGGTCGACACCGCCACCGGCGTCCGCTACTGCGACCCCAAGGACCCGCACCAGCAGGTTCTCGAACTCGCCATCGAACCCGACACCAGCCCCTTGCGCCGCATCCTCCTCGAATACCTCCGTAACGCGTCCAGCGCGGTCAGCGTGGACGAACTTCGCCGCTTCGCCCTGCTGGAGACCGTCTTCCGCCCCACCCAGGTCATCCCCGCGCTCACCAGGATGCGCGAAGAGCAGCAGATCGCCACGGTCCCGGCGGGCCGGATCGTGCGGACCACGCAGGTAACGGCCGCACATCAGGACGCGCTCTTCTGACGGGACGGCCGCCGTCAGGCCGGCGCGGTGCCGAAGGGGTCGGCCGGAGACTGCCGGGGTGGCTTCGGCCACCGCGTCGGGGACCTGGAAGCGGATGGTGCGGACGAAGGCGGCGATGACCGGGCGATACAGCGCCGAGCGTCGAGCAGGACGGAGCAAGCTCGGAGGATGCCGTTGCATCCCAGCGCGTACAAACGCCAGCACGGTTGGCGTCCGTTCGGGCCTTCGCTCAGGCACGTCGCACGTTCAGGCCGGCCTGTCGGAAGATCGGATCCGCGTAGCCCGCGGTACGGCCAAGGGTCGAGATGAAGGAATCGACGTGTTCGCGCGCGTGCGCCTCCAGGTCTGCCGGCGCCGTGAAGGTCGTCGAGTTTGTCCCGGCTCGCGCGGCGAGACCCTCGCGGTCGCGCTGGTACTCCGCCCAGCCCCGGCTGAACTCCGCGCGTGCCCTGAGAAGGGGCGCGGGCCCGAGGCTCTCCGTCTCAAGACGCTTCCTGACCTCGCTTTTGAGCATCCAGATGGCGACGGCGTAGTCGAAGGTCACCGGAGCTTCGGGAAGTCCGAGTGTGCGTTCATCCAGGCGAGGAAGCCCGTAGTGCCGCCACGGTGCCGCCAACTCCTCCATAGCTGACCGCAGTTCCCCCCAATCCGGGTCGCGGCGCCGTTCGCCGTCGATGAGCAGATTCTCCGTCCGGAGCCGGACCCCTCTCGGCGCGTCGGGGTGGGCGAACTGGTCGACCACCGCCCTGGCGGTCGCCTTTCGCCTCGCGGCGGTATTGGCACCGGCCTTCTTCGCATAGGTCCGCAAAGCCCGCCTGGCCTGGTCATCGGCGATCGCCGGATCACCGTAGAGCCACATGCTGATGATCACCGGCACGACAGTGTGATGCGGAACCCGGGCAAGCGGTGAGCGCAGCCTTCCCTCGATGATCTTCCGGAAGAGCATCCGCTGATCCGGCGGAAAGAGACTGAGGTCGCTACCACGCTGGGTGCTCTTACAAAAGCGCGGGTGGGCGAGCAGACCGTTCTCGACCCAGTCCTTGACCATGCGGGTGCTTGCCCGCTTCAGCCCGAGGACGAGAGCGTCAGCGACAAGGTCTTCCGCGGTGCCGGCGACCAGTTCGCCGTCAAGTGCAGTCACGCCCTGGAACGTACACCGAGATCGGCGCCTCCGAGCGCGACATGGGACAACCGCCACCGAGATGGTGAGGGTGTGCCAAGGGCACGCCCCTCGCCCGCCTGACTCGGCTGGGAGCTCGCAGGGGCAACCACCCCTGCTCTCAGAAGGGGCACTATGTCCAACCGCAAGCATCCACGCACTATCCGACGCGGTCTTCAGCGCGGTCGCCGTCGCGACGGGTTGGTTCGAGCCGCTGTCGTGGCATTCTCGACTGCCGCGCCCCCAGCCCTGGTCGACCTCGCCGTATGGCTTCTCCATCTCCGATGAACAGGGGCCTGGCTATCGAGCAGCCCAACCCAGGGTGGTTCAGCCAAGGGGACTCGATCCGATCCGGAATAGCAGGCTCCTCTTCATGATTGATCTATCCGTATGGTCACAGGAAGGGGGCGAGGGTGACCGATCTGAAGGTGTTCCGGCGGAACAGAGAAGGCCATGAGGTCGAGCTGCGGGGCTCGATGATGACACGGGAGCGCGAGCTGCAGCGGAGGGTCGAGAAGGCGCTGGAGGCGATGCTGGGGGTGCGGTTCCTGGCGTCGGAGTATCCGACGGGGCCGTGGCACCAGGGGCGGATCGACACGCTCGGCCTGGACGAGAACGACACCCCGGTGGTGATCGAGTTCAAGCGGGGCCGCGACGCCGGAGTGATCACGCAGGCGACGTCGTACCTGGTCTGGCTGACGGCGCACCGCCACGAGTTCGAGGCGCTCGTGCGTAGACAGCTGGGGCCCGAGGCGGCGGAGGCGGTCGACTGGCGGCGGCCGCGGGTGATCTGCGTGGCGGGCGAGTTCTCCCGCCACGACCGGGCTGCCGCATCCCTCCACCAGCGGGATCGCCGGGTCGACCTCGTGCGGTACCGGCTCTTCGGCCCCGAGCTGCTGACGCTGCAGTTGGTCGAGACCGTTCCCGGGTTCGCCGGGGCGGCACCGCCGGTGCCGACCGAGCCGGTCGTCGAGACCGACCGCGCGCCGGAGGGAGCGGGGGCGTCGGCGAACGAGCAGGTGGAGGTGCCCGGGGGCCTGCGGGAGCTGTATCGCGAGCTGGATGAGGCGCTGACCACGGCCGGCGAGCTGGAGGTGATACCGCTCAAGCACTACATCGCCTACAAGCGACTGCTGAACGTGGCCACCGTGATCTTCCGCTCGTCGGCCTCACACCGGGCGATCCTGCTGTACCTGCGGCTGGACCCCGACGCGGTGGAGCTGGAGGAGGGCTTCACGCGGGACGTGCGCGGCAAGGGCCACCTGGGCACGGGTGACCTGGAAGTCCGGATCGCCTCGTCGGGGGACGTCGAGAAGGCGGTGCCGCTGATCCGGCGGGCGGTCGAGGAGTCCTGAGGGACCGGAAAGGGCGGCCGGGAGCCTGATGCTCCGGCCGCCCTTCCGCGTCTGCCGCCTTCTGCCCGGGCGGTTCCCCTCATGTCACGCCTCCGGGCCAGCGAGGATGAAGTCGTCCTGGGTCAGTTCGGCTCGCAGCCGCTGGTCGGCGATCTCGGCGTAGTGCGGGGAGAGTTCGACGCCGACGAAGCGCCGGCCTTCGCGCAGGGCTGCGACGCCGGTCGAGCCGCTGCCGGTGAAGGGGTCGAGGACGGTGCCGTCCTCGGGGCAGATCCGGACGAGCTGCTGCATGATCTCCAGCGGCTTCTGGGTGATGTGGACCCGGTCCTTGCGGGGCTGGCTGGCGGTGAAGTGGCCGGGCAGGTAGATCGCACGGCTGTTGTCGAGGGTGCCCTTGACGCCCCAGGTGATGAACTCGGCGGACTGCTTGAAGCCTCCCTTCCTCGGCCGGCTGGCGGGCTTGATCCACGGGATGGTGCCCTGCCACGTCCAGCCCGCCATCTGCAGGGCATCACTGGTCGTCGGCTCCTGCCTCCAGTCGGAGAAGACCATCGCGACGGAGTGCTCGGTGCTCGCCCGGTACGCCTCGGTGAGCAGTTCGGTGAGCCAGGAGCGGTAGGAGCGCTGGTCGCGGTTCTCGCCGGGGAAGGACTTGAGGTCGTGGGCGCTGTTGGACGTGACGTACTTGGCGCGGGCGTCGCGGCTGGTGCGCTCGGAACTCGTCCTCCCGCCCGAGTTGTATGGCGGGTCGGTGATGACCGCGTTCACGCTCCCGTCGGGCAGGGACTTGAGGACGGTGAGGGCATCGCCTCGGTGAAGGGTGTAGCTCACGGTGACCTCTCTCGGAACCAGGAGTGGACCCGCTCCCCCGGCGGCGCTCGGCCGCAGCCGCCGGGAGCGCGGACGACCGGGACGGTAGCCGCGATGTCCGGCCGGACCTAACGGCGTCGCGAGCGTCGTTCGGCCTGGTGGAGGGGCTGTTTGGTGCGGCCGGACATCGCGCCTACTGTCTCGGCATGCCAACCGGGCCGGGCGCAACTCGGCCCGGGTAGGCCTGTGTTGGTCTGTGCTGTCTCGTTCTAGCGGCAGCGATCGGACACCCATGCCCTTCCCGTACCTCCAGGAGACCCTGTGTTCCGGCTGAGATTACGAGCGCGGCCGGCTGCCGCGCGTGACCCGAGACCGGCGTCCGGGAGCTACCAACTCCTTTGACCCGGGTCCGCCCTGAGCGGCGGATTCACCACCGGCGCGGTGCCGGCGACTTCTTCGCACGAGAGGCCGGCACCGCGTCTCCTACGCAACCCCGAGGAGCCGCTGCGATGCAGCACGCCCTGGCACAGCCATGCCTCGACCCTCTGGCCCCGGCCATCCCGGCCGCACGCCCCGCCGAGCGGCGGCGACGATGAGGAAGTCCGCGGGCGCCCTCGTCAGCCTCGTCGCCGTCGGACCTCTGGTTCTGGCCCTGCCGATCGTGGTCGCCGCCGCTGGCAGCGCCTCCGCCACCTGCGTTCCCGGCGGCGATGCCCAGGCGGTGGACATCGCCGCCGTCGCCCAGCAGGTCAAGGCGATCCTGAACGGCTCCAGCCCGCTCAGCGGTCCGGGCGTGGCCGGGCTGGAGAAGCCGGACGAACAGGTCCCCAACGCCCAGGCCATCCAGGCCACCGGCGTCGCGATGCACATTCCCGTCCGCGGACAGGTCGTCGCGCTGGCGACCGCGCTCCAGGAGAGCGGACTGCGCAACATCAACTACGGAGACCGCGACTCGCTGGGGCTGTTCCAGCAGCGGCCTTCGCAGGGCTGGGGCACGGCCGAGCAGATCATGCAGCCGGTGTACGCCTCGACGAAGTTCTACGAGGCGCTCAAGCAGGTCTCCGGCTGGGAGTCGATGACGATCACCCAGGCCGCGCAGGCGGTGCAGCGTTCCGGCTTCCCGGACGCGTACGCCAAGTGGGAGCCGCTGGCGACGGCGCTCCAGCAGGCCATCGCCCCGCTGCTGGCCGATCCCGGTGCTGGCTCGGCCGCGCCGCCGGGACCCAGCGCAAGCCCGTCTCCCACCGGTCCCCCCGCCACGAGTCCGCCAGCGAGCGGCGGCTGCTCGACGGCCGGCGGCGACGGCAGCAATTTCGGGGCGATCCCGCCCGGCACCGTCCCCGAGGGGTACGCGATCCCGGCCGACGCACCGCCCCAGGTGCAGACCGCGATCCGCTGGGCGCTCGGCCAGCTCGGCACGCCCTACCAGTGGGGCGGTTCCTGCTCCGACTCGCACGGCGCCGACCCGATGGGCCGCTGCGACTGCTCCTCGCTCATGCAGATGGCCTACCGGGCGGCCGGGGTCACGTTGACCCGGACGACCTACACACAGGTCGGCGAGGGCACGGCCGTCTCGGCCGGTGTCCTGAAGCCCGGCGATCTGCTGTTCACCCGGGGCAACGCCCTGCGGCCCGAGCATGTCGGGATGTTCATCGGCGGCGGGCTCGTCGTGCACGCCCCCAAGACCGGCGACGTGGTCAAGATCTCGACCCTCGCCGAGTGGCAGCCGCAGATTCTCGCGGCCCGCCGAGTCGTCTGACCGGCGTTTCTCCCCCACTCCCTCCTGCTCCGCCCCGGCACGTCTTTTGCGCGCCTGAAATCGAACTGAGGTTCCCCTTTGTTTCTCGCCAACGCGGCCACGCTGCTCGCCTACGACCCGGGGATCACCCCCAACGAGGGCGGACTTCCCGGCCTCACCGTCCTCAAGCAGGTCATGGGCAGCCTGAACCTGTTCGGCATCATCGCGGTCGTCGGCGCGCTCGCGGTCAGCGCCGGAGTATGGGCCTGGGGCCACCACTCTGGTGGCCACCAGGCCGAGGCCAACGGCAAGAAGGGCGTCCTCGTGAGCGCGGGTGCCGCCCTGCTCCTCGGCGCGGCCAACGGCGTCGTGGCCTTCTTCAGCGGACTCGGCAGCCAGGTCAAGTAGCCATGCAGAAACGTTCTTTCTCTTCTGTCTGGCGCAGCGGCTCCTCCGGCGGCGCCCTGGTGCGCCGCCGGGTGCTGCTGGGCACCGTCATCCTGGTGACGCTCGTCGCCCTGGCCGGCCTGTTCTCCTACGTCACCCGCGAGAGCCGTACGCCGCCCAACCAGCCGGCGGCGGCGTCAAGTTCGCCCGCGCTACCCACTCCGTCCCTGTCTGCGCTTGTGGCGCCGGGGAGCCGGGCGGCGGCGCTGCCGGTGCCGCCGGACACCCGCGACCCGATCGCCTTCGGGAAGGCGGCGGCGGTGGCCCTGTGGTCGTACGACACCCGGGCCTACTCGCAGCCCGAGCTGGTGGCCTCGCTCCACCGGTGGCTGACGGCCGAGGGGCAGTACGTCGACGCCGACTCGGCCGAGCGCCAGGTGCCCTCGCCGCTGCTGTGGGGGCGGATGGCCGACTCCGGCCAGTTCGCCACCGCGACCGCGGCCGAGGCGCACTTCCCGGAGTCCTTCACCCGGGCGCTGCAGGCCGATCCGGGGGCGATCACCCGGGCGTACGTCTACGCCGTCACCGTCTCCGGCAAACAGTCGATCTCCTGGAACGGCGCGCCCGAGGGCGGCGCCGAGGACCGCTCGACCACCCTCGCCGTGCAGTGCCGCCCCGACCGCCCCTGCGCACTGGTCGGCGTGATGCCGTCCGTCGCGCCGTAGCCCCGACCTAAGAAAGGAGTTACCCCTCGTGGGTGTCTGCGACATCCCCCTGATGAGCCAGGTCTGCACCGTGGTCGACGCGGTCAGCTTCGTGGCCAACCCCGGAAAGTCGATCACCGACGGCATCGGCGCGTGGATCGCCAAGAGCATGGGCGAGCTGGCGGCCAGCGCCGTCGACCTCGCCTCGCGCGCGGTCGACCAGACCACCGCCATCGACCTGTCGGCCCCCTGGTTCCGGGACAACTACCAGCTGATCCTGCCGATCGGCCTGATCCTGACGGTCGGCACGTTCTGCGCGCAGCTGATCCTGGCCGCCTGGCGCCGCGACGAGCGCGCTCTCGCACAGGCCGCCTGGGGCACCATGACCGGTGTCTTGTTCTCCTTCGGCGCGATCAGTTTCACCGCCGTGGCCGTCACCGTGGTCGATGCCCTGTCCGCTGGCTTGTTCAAAGCTGCGAACACGAGCGTCGACGACGCGATCCGGCGCCTGGTGAAGGTGTCCCAGCTGGGGGCGATGTTCCCGCTCGGCTGGGCGATTCCCGCGCTCGTCGCGGTCGGCTGCGCGATCGGTGCGTTCCTCTACTGGGCGGTGATGGTCGCCCGCAAGGTGGGTGTCCTCGTCCTGGTCGCGCTCGCCGCGTTCGCGGGTGCCGGCGGCGGCTGGGAGGTCGCCAAGCGCTGGCGGCGCGGCTGGATCGAGGCCACCGCCACCCTGGTTGTGTCGAAACTGCTGATGACCGTGGTGTTCCTCGTCGGCGTCTCCGCGATCGGCAAGACGGACGCCAAGGACGGGCTCGGCGCGCTGTCCGACGCCATGGCCGGCATCGTGATCATGGCGCTGGTCCTCCTGTGCCCTTACGCCGTCTACAAGTTCGTCCACTGGGCGACCGACAGCGGCGGCCACGACGACCTCCACCGCACCGGCGTCGCGGGCATGGCGGTCGCCGCCGGTGCGGCCAAGACCGCCGGCAGCCTCGCGATGCAGGCGGGCACCGGAGTTCCCGCACCGCAAGGCCCCAGCGAGGTTCCCGGCGTGGACGGCGGAGGTGTCTCCTCCGGCATCGACCCGACCGGACGGATCAGCAAGGAGGGCATCGACGCCGGCCCCGCTCAGCAGCCGACAACCTTCCGCTTCGGCGAGGACCCGAGCGCGCCCGGCGACCGCGGCCGGTCCCTGGTCACCCGGCCCGGCCTCGCGGCCCTGGTCACCCGCCCATCCTCCGAAAACTCCAGCGGGCAGCCGCAGGCCGACGGCAACACGGCACAGAACGCCGCGTCCGCCCCGAACACCCGGGGCTTCTTCAACGCCGGGACGGTCTCGCCCCCGTGCCCGGGGTCGCCGGCACCCTCGGTCCCGGCCCCGCCTTCCGCATCAGCGGCCACCACGAGTCCGGAGAGGACGCCGGCCGACTGGCCCCCGCCGGCCGGGATGTCCACGCCGGATCCGGTCCGGTTCACCTACCCGAATGACCCACCCGCGTCCGGTTCCTGACCGGACCGCCACCCGGGGCGGGCCGATTCCTCCGGCCCGCCCCGTCCCCACCCCCCTGTGCCCACTGCCCGCACGCTCACAGGCTGGATCGCACCATGCCCTCCGCACCGAAGTCCGACGCCGCACCCGCGACGGTCAAGTTCCCCCACCGCTCCAGGCGCGGCATCCTCCTCGGCCTCAGCGCCTCGCAGCTGATCGCCGTCTCGGCCACCGGCCTGCTCCTGCTCGCCGTCCTCGTCACCCGCGGTGTCGTCGGCGCCCTGCAGCTCGTCCCGCTGTGGGCAGCCGTCGCCGCCTTCGTCTTCGTCCGCTACCGAGGCCGCACGCTCGCCGACTGGGCGCCGATCGCCGTCCGCTACGCGTTCCGCCGCTTCCGGGGCCAGCTGCTCTGGCTCGCCCGGCCCTCCCGCCGGCCGGTGCGCGAGGGTCTGCTGCACCTGCCCGGCAGCGCGGCCAGCCTGCGCGTGGTCACCGCCCCGGACCGCCGCTACGGCGCCGTCCACGACCCGCACGCCGGCACCCTCACCGCGATCGTCAAGGTCTCCTCCCGCGCCTACGCTCTACTCGACCCCGGCACCCAGAACGCCAACGTCAACGGCTGGGGCCGCGCGCTGGCGGCACTCGCCCGCACCGGGCACGTCGCCCGCATCCAGGTGATCGAGCGCACCGTCCCCGACTCCGGCGACGCGCTACGCCGGTACTGGGAGGAGCACGGCACCCCGGACGCCCCGCTGGCCGGCGCCCTCTACGGCGAGCTGATCCGCAACGCCGGCCCGGCCGCCGCACCGCACGAGTCCTACGTCGCCATCGCACTCGACTTCAAGGCCGCCCGGCGCCTGATCAACCAGGCCGGCGGCGGACTCACCGGCGGCTTCAGCGTGCTCGCCCAGCTGACCTCCGCGTTCGAGCAGGCCGCCCGCACCGCGGGCCTCAACCCGAACGGCTGGCTGTCCGCCACCGAGATCGCCGCCGTCGCCCGCACCGCCTACGACCCCAAGTCGCTCGCGGCGCTGGACCGCTGGTCCGAGGACGGCCGACCGGCCGCCGACCCGGCCGCAGCGGGCCCGGTGGTTGTGGTGGAGAAGGCCGACCACATCTCGACCGACTCCGCGCACCACGCCACCTACTGGGTGGAGAACTGGCCGCGCACCGAGACGTCGCCGGGCTTCCTGCACCAGGTGATGTTCGCCTCCGGGGTGCGCCGCACCGTCTCCCTGTCCTACGAGCCGAAGGACCTGGACGCCGCGATGCGCGACGTCCAGCGGAAGAAG
Source organism: Kitasatospora sp. NPDC057965 (assembly GCF_042887135.1). Classification (NCBI taxonomy): domain Bacteria; kingdom Bacillati; phylum Actinomycetota; class Actinomycetes; order Kitasatosporales; family Streptomycetaceae; genus Kitasatospora; species Kitasatospora sp. NPDC057965. The sequence continues at coordinate 45,373 of NZ_JBHVPZ010000017.1, read as the reverse complement.
GCGAGCGTGATCGCCGACTCGGCCGAGCGCGCCCGCAAGGGCCAGGTCGTCTCCGAGGCCGACTCGGTGGAGTACCAGGACATCCAGGCCCGCGAGCGGCAGCTGATCGCCGGGCACGCCGATGTCGCCCTGACCGGCCTGCTAACCGTCTCCGCCGACACCGAGGACGAACTGCGCTCCGCGTGCGCGGTGGTGGCGACCGCCGCCGTCGGCGCCCAGCTCGACCTGCGTCCGCTCACCTGGCAGCAGGCCGAGGCGTTCACCGCCTCCGCCCTGCCGTTCGCCCTCGCCGCCTGATGCCGGCGCCTCTCCCTGCTGAAAGAGCACCCCGATGCCGGCCACCACGCCCATCGCGCAGGACTTCGTCCCGTACGCGACCGCCGCGGTCGACTTCCACCGCGCGCTGAACGTCCCCGCCGGTCCGCTCGTCGCTTCCCGGGCCGAGCTGGACTCCCTGCACGCCCACCTCGTCGCCCTGCACGGCCTCCTCGACGCCCACGCCCAGCGCACCTCCCCACTGCTGCCGGGTGAGGGCGACCACCTCAAGGCCACCCGCACCCGCCTGTGGCAGGCCGCCGAACACCTCCACGCCGCCTACCACTCCTCGCCCCGGCCGGGCAGCGGCGAAGTCCCCGACGCCGACACGTGCCGCGCCCGCCGCCCCGAAGGCGCCCCGGAGCTCACCATCTGCCGCCGCCACCAGCAGGCCGCCCAACTGGTCCGCCGCCGCGCCACTCCCGCCGACCTCTACTCCCCCTTCACCGGCCTCGTCCGCCGCTGACCCCGGAATCCGTGATCATGCCCAGGAATCGCGCCACCGCCAGTCCCCTGTTCGTCCCCCTCAAGGCCACCCGCACCCAACAGCGCGCCGCCCGAGCCGAGTTCGCTGAAGCCCGCACCAAGGCCCGCCGCGCCCAGGCCCCGGCCGAGCGCCGCGAGTTCGAGGGCGTCGACCCCGAACTCCAGGCCACCTACCCCGCCTCCGGCCGGCCGGGCCGCGCCTCCGCCCGCGGCGGCAGGCTCCGCCTGCCCAAGCACCGCATGACCACCGCCGTCGCAGGAGGCGCCTACCCCTTCCTTGCAGAGGCCGGACTCGGCGCCGAGGGGATCTTCGTCGGCCGCGACCTCCACGCCGAAGGATCCTTCTGCTACGACCCGTTCGCCCTCTACAACTCCGGCCGCATAGAGGGCTTCACGAACCCCAACGCGGTCCTGTGCGGCGTGATCGGCATGGGTAAGTCCGCCCTCGCCAAGTCCATCGCCACCCGCGCCATCGCCCACGGCTACAAGATCTACATCCCGTCGGACCCGAAGGGCGAGTGGAGCGGCCTGGCCGAGGCACTCGGCGGCCAGACCATCGCGCTCGGCCCCGGCCTGCCCGGGAAACTCAACCCGCTGGACGCGCCCGCGCGTCCGGACGGCGTCGGCGAGGACGACTGGACCGGCGAGGTCCGCAAGCGGCGTCTCCTGCTGCTGGCGAGCCTCGCGGCGACCGTGCTCAAGCGCGACCTGCTGCCGATGGAGCACACCGGCCTCGACGTCGCCCTCGACCTGGTCGTCGCCCAAGCCGAAGCGGCGGGAGCGGTGCCGTTGCTGGGCGACATCGCCCACGTCCTCGGCCATCCCGAGCGCCTGGACACGGCACTCGGCACGGACGCCGGCGGCCTCGGCCGCTCCGTCGATGACCTGGCGCACGCCCTGCGCCGGCTCGTCCACGGCGACCTCAGCGGCATGTTCGACGCACCCTCCACGGTGACGTTCGACCCGAACGCGCCGATGCTGTCCATCGACCTCTCGCGGCTCGGCAGCAGCGGCGACGACACCGCCCTCGTGCTGGCCATGACCTGCGCGAGCGCGTGGATGGAGTCCGCCCTCGCCGACCCCGGCGGCGGCCGGCGTTGGGTCATCTATGACGAGGCGTGGCGGATCATGCGGCACGTCGGCCTCCTGGAACGCATGCAGCAGCAGTGGAAGCTCAGCCGGGGCCTGGGCATCGCCAACCTGCTCATCCTGCACCGGCTCTCCGACCTGCTGTCCGCCGGCGACGCTGGGTCACGCGGGCGTGTCCTCGCCGAGGGCCTCCTCGCCGACTGCAGCACCCGGATCATCTACCGACAGGAACCGGACCAGGTCAGCGCGTCCATGGCCCTGCTCGGCCTCACCGGCGTCGAAGCCCAGGCCATCGCGGCCCTGCCCCGCGGCCGGGGCCTGTGGAAGGTCGCGGGCCTGTCCTTCATCGTCCAGCACCTCCTCCACCCAGCTGAACGAGCGCTCTACGACACCGACTTCCGCATGGCCGCCTGACGGGGGACCCGATCGGCCAGTCCGATGGCGGGCTGCGTTCCTGGCCCTACGAAGGCAGCCGCCACCGATCTTCCCCGCCCGGTCGCCGCCGGCGTCCGGCTCGCCGCCCTGCCGGCCACCGTCATCTCGATCCGATCACGCCGCTCACCTCCAGAAGGAGCCCTTCCCTGCCCCGTCCAAGCAGACCCCACTTCGCCGAAGCCCGCCGTCCACCGCCCGAAGCGGAGTCCCACCGTGCCTGCCGAAGCCCCCCGTAACCTGCCCGATGTCGCCGTCGGACACCATCCCGACCACGGCATCGTCGCCGCCCTGCCGACCCAGTCCGCTTCCGCCCAGTGGATGCTGGAGCGGCTGGAGTTTCAGCGCGTCCCCGACCATCCGAGCCTGTACGCGCTGACCGACCAACACCGCCAGGCCCACGAGCGGGCCACCTGGGCCGTCAAGCTGCTCAACGGCGCCGGCTACCGCGTCGACACCGACATGTCCCTGGCTCCCGCGAACGTCGGCAGGCAAGAACGGGCGCATACGCGGCCAACCGCCGTCGAACCGGAGCACGCCCGAGCGCCGGACACCGGTCCGGACGTCGCCTTCGCCGAGCACCCGGTCCTGGGCATCGTCGCCGCCGTCGGAAACCACTACCCCTTCAGCCCGGGCATCTTCCTGGACACCGACGGCTGGCGCCACCACCGGGACCTGGACGTCTACCTCCCTCCGCCGGCCTCCAGCCGGACAGAATCGCTCGACATCGTGGCCCGCGCCGTCGTGGGACTGCGGCACGGGAGCTTCCAGGTCGCCATGGAGCCCCAGCTCGCTCGGGACGTCGCTGCTCGACGCGACCCGGTCGGCAGCGCGTTCACCACCCACAAGTTCCGCGTCGACGAGGCCCCCCTCGCCAACAGCCCCTCCGTACGGCCAGACGCCACCGGGCCGCCCCCGGCTGCCGTCGACCCGCGCACCACGTTCGCGCGAACCCGATGACCACCGCCCGCGAGAGCAAGGAGCAGGCAATGGCCGTGAAGAAGCTCTGGACAATCGCCCACGCGTGCGGCCACGAGAACGAGGGGGACCTCGGCGACCGCCCGGCCGACCGCCGGGCCGGCTTCGCCGACTGGCTCTCCCGACAGGACTGCACCGACTGCTGGCGCGCCTCGCGGGACGGCGATGAGGCGGACAAGGCCGCCTGGCTGGCCGCGAAGCGCGCTGTCGAGCGGACCGAGTCGGAGGCCTGGTCCACGCAGTACCAGATGCCGCCGCTGGAGGGCACCGAGCGGGGCGTCGCCTGGGGCGTACGCTGCCGCCACCAGGTCCTGGTCGCCGCCTACACCGCCCTCGTCCTGGAGGGCGGGATGCCGGAGGCCGATTGGGAGCAGGTCGAGGACCAGGCCCGCACCATCACCCGTGCCGGCTGGTGGATCAACCAGCGCTCGTCCGAACCCGCCAACCTGGAGGAGCTGCTGGAGGCCGCTGCGGACTCGGACAGGCCGACCGAGAACCCCTTCGTGTGACCTCCCGGTGCCCTGCCCCAGGGCAGGGCACCGGCCCCATCGTCCTCTCCGCCATCACCGATGGCGGAGACTCCACCCGACTCGCCCGCGTAGGCGCCGGCGTGTCTATCGTCTTGATCCCCTCTCAACCGCCCGCCGCCGGCGGGCAGCGATCCCGGTCCCGCGCTCGGCCGGATGCGGGCGATGTCGGTGCGGGCCGCTGCGGCTCCGACCGCATCTCCTGGCTCCCCCTGCCAGCGGGTGAGGGCGTCGATCGTTTCGACGGTGTCGGGGTGGTCGGGGCCGAGTACCCGCTGCTGGTCGTGCAGCAGGTCGGCGTAGGCGGCTGCGGCTCCGGTCGTGTCTCCCGCCACCCCCTGCCAGTGTGCGAGTTCGTGCCGGATGCTGAACACCGGGCGAGTGGGGCCGAATTCACGACGTCACCCGATGCCGGATCTCCACCTCCAGGTTCCGGCCCGCGCCCGCCGAGCGGGACCTGGGACGCCCGTATCTGGACTCGCCGCTAGTGCGCGCCGCGATCTGGCTACGCTGGACCGACAACGGTATCCGCGCTCTGCACCCCGCCCTCGACAATGCCGCAAGCGGCCCGGAGTCCCGGGCGGGCGCCGGGGATCCCGGCGAGCCGAACGTATGCTCCCCACACCACGTCGGGCTTGGCTGCCGCCCGCAGGATCTACCGCTCGGCCTCGAACCGGTTTGCCGCTCACCGGGGCGGGGGCGTTCCGGCAGGGTGTGTCGAGGCTTGTCGTTTCATGGTGTCCAGGGTGGTGAGGGGGTGCCGTCAGGTTCCAGTCCGTATGGCCAAGGGGTGACGGTGAGAATTTCGCCGGCGTTGGCGGCGTTCAGGTAGAGCTCCGCTGCGCCCGTGGCGTTGCCTGCTGCGGTGCGTAGTTCTGCCAGCTCGTTCAACAGGGAGGGGTCGGTGCCGGCAGCGTTGAGGAATTCCTGTTCGACAGTCTGCAGGTTCCGGGGTGATTGGTTCAGCTCAGAGAGGTGAACCACGGCGGCCTCGTCGCCTGCTGCGGCCGCTTCGTGGAAGGCTTGCGCGGCACCTTCCGTGTCTCCGACTGCGCCGCGGAGAATACCGAGATCAACCAGCGCGCGCGGGCCGATATGGCCAAGATTATCCAGGTATACCTGTTCGGCTCCTGCCAGGTCGCCCGAGGCCAGCCGGAGCCACGCCACGTGGAAGGCGGAGTTTAAATGGCCGCTGTCCAGCTTGGCTCGGAAGATGCGCTCAGCCCCGTCTAGATTTCCGATCCCTTCCCAGAAGTGGGCCAAGGAGAACTCGGCGTGCTCGATGCCCGCTTCGACGGCGGCGAGGTACGTCTGTTCGGCGCCGGTGATATCCCCGAGCATCTCTTGCACCTCGCCCAGAAGGTCGAGGGCGATGTGTTGGCCGTCCGCTATCGCCTCGATATATAGCTGTTCAGCTCCCCGCAGATCTCCGATCTCGAAGTGAATGTCGGCCAGACTGAGCCTGACATCGCTGCCGAGTTCCTCTACTCGCCGGAACAGCTCATAGGCGATGCGGAAGCGGCGCCGATCTGCGGCGGCACGTGCAAGAACCTCCAGATCAGCGGATTCGGTGAGGTGGGTGTGGGCGGCGTGCCAGAAGGAGGCGGGTGGGCACAGCCGGCCCCGGATTGTGCGGCCGTGGTGTTCGAGGTAGTCGGCGAGCCGGAGCACTGGGTCTGCAGCTGGGCTGGACTTCGGGGGTGATTCCAGGGTTGCTGCCGGGCGGCGTGTGGGGCGGCTGCTGGTGCGGTATAGGGGGGCTTGTTTGCCGTGGACAGGGCGGGCGAGGTCGGCGTAGGCGGTTTCGGCCCATTGGCCGTTGAGTTGGTCCCAGTCGTGGTCGGTGAGGTAGTCGGTGGCGGCGTCGGTGAGGAAGGCCTGGGGGAGATGGAGGCCGACGCCGAGGCGCCGGGCGTCCATCGCGGCTTCCAACAACGCCCGTACCGCAGGGCTACCGTGCTGGTAGCGGCACAGGAGTTCAGGGGCTCCAGCGAGGTCCTGGGCAAGGCGGCCGTGGGCGCGGGCGCGTGTGAGGGCATCGGCCAGCAGTAGGTCGCCAGCTGCGGCGAGGGCCGCAGCGGTGGCGAGCGCGTCCTGGTCGAATATGTCAGGGACAGGTACAGTGCGCCCGGCCAGCAGCTCGCGGACGCGGCTGTGCGGATCGGGATCGCCCGGGTCGGGCATCGCGGTGTACAGGGCGGCGAACTCGGGCCACAGGGTGCCCAGGACCAGCACCGGTTCCCGGCCCTTCTGGATGAGCAGAGCGTGGAGTGCTGCCGCGATGCGCTCGCCGAACCGGGTATCGCCGAGGTAGTGCTGGGCTTCGTTCAGCCAGACCACCGTGCGTGGACCCACGCGTTCGAGGTCGGCGAGCACGGCTTCGGCCCGAGTGGGGTCGAAGGGGTGCCACAGGGTCCAGCCATGCTCGACGAGGGGTTGGACGGCCTCCCAGCACGCACGGGTCTTGCCGGTGGACGACGAACCGACCAGTACGACCATCCTGCTACGGCCCCCGGCCGCTTCCGCCACGGCCGTGTCCAGCCTGTGGTCGTGGGCGCGGGCAACATAGCCCGGTAGCGCACTAGGGCCACCTCGCCCCGCGGTGATTCGGATGGCCCCGGCCGGATGTACCTCCAGATCGATGGGATCCCACTGCTCGATCGGCTTCCCAGGGAAGCTCTCGACGGCCTCGACACCTCCCTTCGGGGCGGACTCGGGATGGATGTTGACGATCGTGGCCTGGATCAGATTCCCGTGCACGGTGCCGCCATCGACCCGGTTGCGGGTGGAAAACCCGCCAGGCACCCGATGCGGAACATCAGAGCCGACCACTGGAGCGCTGAGACCGGCCGCCGGGCGAGAGCGCCTCTGCCCGGGTGCGCCCGCCTGTCCGTCCTGTTCCTCCTGCGCCATCTCCCGCCCCCAGGTTCTGCGTTGGCCAGCATCCATCATGGTGGCGCACGGTCCCCGACCAGCCGAGCATCGACCAGGCCCAGTCCGGCGTCGACAAGCTCGTCGTCCGGCCGACACACCCTGCTGGATGCGCCGGAAGCCCGGACGTCCGCGCCGCCTACCACCACCGCCAGCAAGCCCGGGAGGACAACGCCCGCCAGGCCCACCATCGCGACCTGGCCCGCCATACACGTGGAGTTTAAGGGCCGTAGGCCGCAGAGGGACTACGCACTCACTTGGGGGATTCAGGCCAGATCGTGTCGATCACCCACGGCTTGACGAGGGGCTCCAATCGAGTGCCGAACGGTTCGGTGGAGCCCGACATCACGGCCGTGACCCACTGTCGCACAGCGCCTGCTGCCCAGTCGGCGAGCTGCAGTTGCGGGTGTGCCTTGCTGTCCGCGAAGTCGATCCGGGAGACCGGCATCTCCTCCATGAACTCCCCCGGCTCGGCGGGATCAGGGAACAGGTGCGCCGTCCGCAGCGTGGCGGTCCACCGGTCGACCACCTTCGACGAGTCGTGGACGAGACGGAAGCGGCCGATGGAATCCGCGAAGGCCGGGCACAGCCTGTACAGCACAGGCACGGCCGGGTCCAGCACGTCCTCTGTCTCGCCCGAGGCGATGTCCTCGGCCGTTTCGTCGGCGATCGGCCGGCAGATCTCCAGCAGCTCTACCCACTCCACGAACCCCTCGTGTGTCACCGTGGCCTTGAACGCGGCGATGGCCTGGAACAGGCCGTCGGTGCTGACTCGCTGCCGAACCCAGTCGACAAACGCCTGCAGCATGCGGTCGTACGTCTCAGGCGTGCCGAAGACTGGGCCACACACCTGCAGCATGTCGGCCAGCGCCAGCCCCTGCTTGCCCTCGTAGAGGTTGAATCCGGTTCGGTGGGCGAGCGGCTCCACCAAGAGGTCGATCATCTTGGTGACGACCATGAAGGGCTTGTGTACCACCATCGCCTGAACGCTATCGGCGGGCAGCTGCTCGAACGCCCGCACCAGCGCTTCCCGGCCGCGCGTCGCCTTGGCCAGGGAACCGTACTTGGGCTCACCTTGTGTGGCGGGCAACTGGGACCGAACCTCCGCCACGATGGCGGAGGCCGCGTCCTTCGGCAGGTGCACCCCAGCCAGCGTGAAAATCGGCTGACCAGGGTCGAGCAGGTTCTGCCCCGAATTACCGGTCTCATCGAAGTAGACCGCGGGCTCAGAGGGAGATGACATCCCTAAAGGATGCCGCCCAGCTCCCCTGCTCGCGACGACTTTCACCGGCCTGCCTACTCGCGGCCGGAGCAGCGGCGCGAGTAGGAGCGGGAGGCTGAGGCCCAGGCACGGCTGGAAGCTGCCCAGGCGGCCAAAGGTGGGAGGATCGGGTGCGGCACGCCGAGCTCTACCCGGCGAAGGACAGCACCCCGTGAAGCTACACGACTTCGCGGATCGCGTGCCAGATCAGGTCCGGTACGACGGTGACGGCCTCGTCCAGCAGGACTTCGATGGCGACGGCCACCTTGCTGGTGTCAACGGCGATGTGCTCGGACCAACGGACAGGCTGGTAGCGGGCAAGGTTGGACAGAGCGTGCAGCACAGCCCACCAGGCGAGGAGGGGATGCAGGACAGCCTGGTTCCCACCGACGCAGGGGAAGATCAAGGGCCGGTGACCCGCCCCGTACACGGGCTGGGTGACAGAGATATACCGCTCCCTCCGGGCGATGACCGAACTGTCGCTCTCCTCCCAGACGACCATCGCCCAGGCTCGGCCGTCATTGTCGGTCTGGATGTTCGGCCGTCCGTCCGGGAGGGGCACCAGCTCGTACTCCCCGATGCCGGGGTAGCACGAGAGGAAGGCCCGCAGCGAGCCCTCAGGGTCCTCCTCCGTCACCGTGCCGGCGGGGATGCCCCGCACGATGCCGCGGGGACGGTTGCTGATCACGTACGGGTCGAGATCAAGGGGATCGAGCGTCAGGATCGGATACGCGATGGAGGCCAGCGGGTGCTCGATCGCCTCAGGGATCGTCGCCCAGATATCGCCCAGAGGGGTCGGCTCGGGCAGGGAGGGCGAGCCGAGGATCTCCGCGACCTGGCCGAAGGCGCCGCTACCCTTTGCCCTCTCGATGACCTGGGTGAGGTTCGCAGCCGTCATGTCCGTGGTGGCAATGCCGTGAGTCCCCAGCATGTAGTCGTTCGGGCCGGCCTTCACTGCTGCGGCCGCGACCGCCCGGCCGGCCTGGCTGATGCCGTAGAACAGCAGCAGCGGGCGCGTGGCGTACCCGACCGTCGCCGCTGCCCTGAACATCTGCTCCGCCTGTTCGAGCGACGAGGTGAACGTGGCCCTGCGGTCTCCCGAAGACGCCCGGCCTGGCGGCCTGTGCCGCATCTGCCGCAACTCGCGCCAGATCTCCTCGGGACGGGGCCTGAGTACATCGTTCCAGGTCGGCATCGCCTCAGCATTCCAGGCACTGCTGGAAACGGTCCAGCGGTTTGGTGTGGGCTTCCTGCTGGAGCTTCGGTCCCGACCGACTGGAGGTCAACGACCGGGAGATACATGGGCGTCGCCGGAGGGCGAAGGTTGTCGCGACCCCCTGTCGCATGTGGGGTGCTGTCGTGCCCGTGGCCTGAGTGGATGAGGGCACACCCCCAGTACATAGTCCGGACGCGACAGCTACGGCGATCCAGGACGGGGTGCAGCGCCGGGGTTGGAGCTACGTCCGGCGGCCACCGTGCCCCGGCTGGACCTGCGCCAGTGTCAGCCCGCCAGTAGATCATTGTGCAATGACCGAAGCTCAGAACATCGCGGAATTACTCTTTGGCCCTAGAGACCCCGAATATCAGGGTCCCCTCCGCTATAATCTCGACTTTCGTCGGGTGAATCTGACCACTCCCGTACTGCCAGATATAGTCGAGCATCAAGATGTCGAATGGGCCCGTCAGTTGTTGAGGGCTGGGACTCTGCCGGAGAACCCGCAGTCGCCGCTGCCGGATGACATCATCCTGATACAGGACATCGTCCGCGACCAGTTGTCTGGCTACGTCGAGACCGACCGGCCTCGAGCCGACCGTCTTTACGTTCTCGACTTCCAGGGCCCTCGCAGGCAGTACACGATGTTCGGACACAGCACAGATCTGCCGACCCGAATCGCTGAGCACTGCCAGGCGGCAACGCCTCATGGCTACGCCTTGCTTGGCGGATGGGCATCTCCAGGAGTGGATGACGCGTACTCAATGGAGCAGGTAGCACTCAGGCTGGCCAGACACGAATACGGCTGGCATTATCGAGAGCGCTTCTACGAGATGCCGCTTACAACTGGGATGAACTATGTACGCGCAGTCTTCGAGCTGAATTCGGACTGGCGTACCCGGAATTCCACCGCGCACGCTGCTGGCGAGCTTTAACCGCACCGACGAGCTACCGAACCTGCCAAACGGCCGGGTGTGACGCGGGGTGCAACGCGAGAACCCGAGTTGCACCCCCGACCTGGGCGTTCGACCCACCGGACGGCGGCCGGGCCGCGTTGCACCGCAGCCCGGCCCGCCGCCTCGGGCTACTCCCAGCGCATCCCCAACTCGGCCAGCCAGGCGAACCGATCGGCCGGGCACCAGGGTTTTCCGGCCCCGAGCGCACCGCGCAAGCGCCCACCACCGGGCACACGGACGACAGGGGTTCCCGCTGTCCAACGGCACCGCGTCCCGGGCCCTGCACGCGGCCTCGACGGAACCCGGGCACCGCACGATGCCGGTCACACCGAAAAGCCCCGCACACCACGCCCCCGACCCCCGGAGCCGCCCCGATCAAGCAACCACCGCCCCCGCCCCCCCCACCACCACCCGACATCGACGCGAACCTTGCGCCCCGCCGACAGCCAGCCCAACAGCCGACGCTGCGCCGCACCGACGGGTGGGCTTCGTCCAGGCGGCCGGGAACCGCGCCCGCCTGGCGGGATGGACCGAGGTCTACGACGACGCGGGCAACTGGATCGCCCCCATATCCGGCCGCCCGGTCGCCGACGCCGGTGACAACATCCCGCTCCTGTCCGCCAACCCGAACATCTCCCTCACCCTGTTAGCTGCTCTTCAGGTACGCATTGATCCCGCAGGGCAACAATCCTGCATGCACGCCGGTGACGTGGCCCTTCACGGAAATCCGGCCGCCATGTTCAACGAGGCTCATCAACCTTCGCGTCGCTGACGCCCGACAGGCCTCTCCGAAGTCAGTCGTCCTGCGCGTACCACCGATCCCCGGCCAGCCCAAACCGCCGGATCGGCAGATCCTCTCCCTGCCAGCCCACCCGCCCGCTGGGCACCGCCGCCCGTCCGAGAGGGGACGCCGTGATCGCCCACCTGCGGCGCGCGACCAACAAGGCCGCGCTGATTCCCGCCCTCTGCGGGCAGGATGACCTCCGCTACCAACCTCGACCTCGGCTGATTGCTGCCGACTACCGCGGCGCCGGCGAGCAACCTCCCCTCGCCGGCGACCCGCAGGAGGTCCTCGGCGGCGGTGTCCTGGACGCCCCGGCTGCTCGGCTCGGCTCCCGGGCACCCGAGCGGCCGGTGTGGATGTGCTCGGTGCGCTCCGATCTGCGCCACTCGGACCTGACCGACGCCCAGTGGGCCGATATCGCCCGGCGCCTGGTCTCCGCGACCGGGCTCGCCCCCGAAGGTGACCCGGCCGGCTGCCGGTGGGCGGCGATCCGCAACCTCGACCGCTCGGTGCACATCGTCGCCACCGTCGTCCGCGAGGACGGCTCCGTCCGGGGCACCTACCGGGACGCCTTTCGCGTGCAGGCCGAGTGCAATCGAATTGCCGCCGACCTCGGCCACCACACTCGGTCCGTTCCTTCCGTCACCACCGCCAAGGACTACCGCATGCCCGCCCCCGTGATCACCATCAGCGTCGAGCCGAGCGGCAGCGTCGTCGCCGAGGGCTCCAGCGACGACCTCGCGGCCACCCTGCTCAGGCACGCCGGATTCCGGCAGATCGAGGACTGGTACGGCTGCCGGCACCGGCTGCCCTCCACCACTGCAGCGGCCGACCGCGCAGCCATCGCCACGCACGCCACCGAGATGCTGCGCGCCGCCCGCTACAGCGTCGACCTCGACCCCCGGCTCGACAAAGGCCTGCCGGCCGCCGTCACCGACCGGTACGGACTCGCCCCCGCGGGCGAGCAGATTCTCCAGCTCACCGATCAGATCCGGGGCGCCACCGACTTCGCGGAGTTCTCCAAGGCCCTCGACGAACTGCTAGACCCGGACGACGGGGTGCTCCTCCGGGTCCACGAGGCCCTGGAGGCCGCATCCGAGCAGATCACCGACCTCGATCCCGATCAGTTCGCGCTGTCCGACCGCTTCGGTCACGCGTCCGACTTGATCGCCACCGCCCAAGGCGAGCTGGGCGAAGCCCTCGACGAGGTACAGCGCGCCCGGTCCCACGAGGCCCGCATCAACACCGCCTGGGCCGCCACGCCCTACTCCGCTGCCGCCACCGACGCGGCCCGCTCCACCTCGCCCGCCGTCGCCACCCGCGGCGTGAACGCCGCCGCCCTGCCCGCCGCCGCACCACCGTCCGCGGCGCGCCCCGCCGGCCGCACCCACTGAACGCTTCCCTCCCCAACACTTAGGAGCAGAGCCGTGATCCTCGCAAGAGCCGAGCGCGCCCCTCCCCCGCCCGCTCGACACCTCAGGAACCACGCTTGCCCTCCCCGCGCACCAGCGCGCCGTCGACGACCACCGGGTCCGACGCGCTCCTCTACTTCCTCTTCGGCGTTCTCGGTGCCGCGCTCGCCTTCGGCTCCCTCGCCTGGCTGACCGGCAACCTCGCCAACGCTCTGGTCGGCAGCGGCGCGTGGGCCCCGTTCCGCGCCGCCGATGCCCTGTTGCACCCCGACGTGCTGTGGCCAAACCTGAGCGCCACCGCGCTGCTGATCGGTGCCCGCCTCGTCCCTGGCCTGCTCACCCTGGTCCTGAGCACGACCGGCCTGGTGCTGTGGATGCGCTGGCGCGGCGGCGCCAGGACCGGTCTCGCCCGCAAGGCCGACCTCGCCCCGCTGCTGGACAAGGAGGTCACCGCGAAGGCCCGCAGCCTGCGCCCGAGCCTGAGCGACCGGGAGTGCAAAAGAGGTCGCGCCGAACGACCGGGGCATTCTGGTCGGCACGGTCTCCCCCGGTAGGGCCCAGGTCCGTGCCTCCTGGGAGGACGTCCTCGTCGCGATCATGGCGCCGCGTTCCGGGAAGACGTCCGGCTTGGCGATCCCGGCGATCCTCGCCGCTCCCGGCCCTGTCCTGCTGACCAGCAACAAGGCGGCGAACGACGCCTACACCGCCACGGTCGACGCGCGGGCGATGGTGGGCGCGGTGTGGACGCTCGACCCGCAGCAGATCGCCCACCACCCGCGCGAGATGTGGTGGGACATCCTCGCCGACGCCCGTGATCTGGCCGGTGCGAAGCGGCTCGCCGGGCACTTCGTCACCGCCTCGGTGGACGAGTCCAGCGGCTCCGACTTCTGGTCGACCGCGGCGAGCAACACCTTGGGCGCGCTGTTCCTGGCAGCCGCGAGCCACCGGCGCCCGATCACCGACGTCCTCGGCTGGCTCGCCTCCCCGGCCGACCGCACCCCCGTCGACCTGCTGTCCGACGCCGGCCACCACGCCGTCGCCGCCCAGCTCCAGGGCACCGTCAGCGGCGCCACCGAGACCCGTGACGGCATCTACGAGACGGCGCGGCAGTACGCGAGCTGCCTGCTGGACCCGGAGATCGCCGCGTGGGTCACCCCCGCGAAGGACCTGCCGGAGTTCAAGCCGTTCGACTTCGCCACCTCCCGCGACACCCTGTACCTCCTCAGCAAGGACGGCGGCGGCAGCGCGAGCGCGATCATCGCAGCAGCGGCCGACGCCGTGATGCGGGCAGCCGTGATCGTCGCCGAACGCTCCGGCGGACGCCTCGACCCGCCCGCGCTGTGCGTCCTCGACGAGGCCGCCAACGTCTGCCGCATCAGCGACCTCCCGGACCTCTACTCCCACCTGGGCAGCCGGGGCGTCATCCCGATGACCATCCTGCAGTCCTACCGACAGGGCCAGCGCTGCTGGGGCGAGGCCGGCATGGACGCCCTGTGGTCCGCCGCCACCGTGAAGGTGATCGGCAGCGGCATCGACGACGCCGACTTCGCGGACAAGCTGTCCCGGCAGATCGGCGAACACGACGTCCAGACCACCTCGGTCTCGACGAGCGACGGCGGCAAGTCCACATCGGTGTCGATGCGCACCGAGCGGATCCTGCCACCGGACCGGATCCGCGCCCTGCCCAAGGGCAAGATCCTGCTGTTCGCCACCGGCATGCGGGTCGCGATGCTCGACCTCAAGCCCTGGTACAAGGAGCCGTCGGCGAAGACGATCGGCCCGGACTCCGCCCGCGCCACCAAGGCCATCACCGAGCGCGCCCTCGCCAAGGCCACCGACCGCGACAACTTCGGACTCGCGTCGTGAGCCCTGCCGCCGGCCATGTCACCCCCATGCGAGCGCAGGCCCGCCGCTTCTCCTCATCCACCTCCGCCGAAGGGCCGTCTCACATGTCCGCTTCCACCCTGCCCATCACCCCTGGCCACCCGACGCCTGCCGTCGGCCGGCCGACCCTCCGGGTCCTCTCGCTGGGCGCCGGGGTCCAGAGCACCTCGCTGCTACTCCTGGCCGCTGAGGGGCATCTACCCGGTCTCGACCTCGCGATCTTCGCCGACACCGGGTGGGAGCCCCGGGCCGTCTACGACCACCTCGACCGGATCGAGCGGGAGATCGCCGAACCGGCCGGCATCCCGATCCTGCGGGTCTCCTCCGGCAACATCCGCGATGACGCGCTCGACCCGACCAAGCGCTTCGCCTCGATGCCGCTGCACATCCTCAACCCTGACGGCGGCGAGGGCATGTCGCGAAGGCAGTGCACAGGCCAGTACAAGATCCGGCCGATCAAGGAGAAGGTCCGGGAGCTGCTCGGCCATCCGCACCCGCAGCGGATCCCGGCCGGGGTGTTCGTCGAGCAGTGGATCGGCATCAGCGTGGACGAGTTCCACCGGGCGAAGGACGCGGACGTCGCCTACATGAAGAATCGATTCCCCTTGATCGAGGAGGGCTTCTCCCGGTCGGACTGCCTGCGGCTACTGCGCTCACGCGGCTTCGGCTCGACGCCCAAGAGCAGCTGCCTGGGCTGCCCGTACCACGGCAACGCCCAGTGGCGCGCCCTGCGCGACAACTCGCCCGAGGAGTGGAACGACGTCGTCGCCTTCGACCACGCGATCCGCGCGGGCAACGCCAGGGCAACAGCGGAGGGCACCCCGCTGCTCGGGCAGGCGTACCTGCACCGCAGCCGCCGACCGCTCGACCAAGCGCCGGTCGACCGGGTCACGGCCCACGAATGGTCCGGCCGCCAGGGCGACATCTTCGACGCCATCGCCGACGCCGAGCTGGAGAACGGCGAGGCGGACGGCTGCTCCCCGTGGGCCTGCCGCTCCGGGTCTCCGGCAACAGCCGATCTCACTCTTGCCGCCTGAATTCCTGTCCAGACTAGAGGAGTTGGCCTTGCCCGAACGCATCCCTTCATTCTGTCCGCCGTCCTCCGAACGCCTGGCGGGCTCCCCGGCCGTCCGCCGGGGCGGCCAGTGGTGGCTCGTCACCGGCACCGGGTCGATCCTCGCGACCGACCCGACGTTCACCGGTGAGCTGGATCGCTTCGCCGCCGCGATGGCCGCCGCCGACCGCGACGTTGTCCGGATCCGCGACGAACGGGCCACCGCCCGCAAGGACGGGCAGTGATGGACGCGCTATTCAAGGGCGAGCAGGCCGTCCTCGGCGCAGTCCTGCTCGACCCGGCCCAACTCGACACGCTGTCCTGGCTGGAGCCCGCCGACTTCTACCGGCCGGCCCACCAGGCCCTCTTCGCCGCGATGCGGACGCTCAGTGCCAGGGAGCAGCCGACCCGCGGGGCCGACGGCAGCATGCCGCTGTCCTGGGTGACCGGCACCGTCGCCGAGGCCGGCCACCACGTGCGCGGGCTGAGCGCCTCGTACGCGCACACCCTGATCGCCGCGTGTCCGCGCCTGCAGAACGCCCCGGTCTACGGCCGGATGGTGCTCGAAGGGTCCATCCACCGGACGGTCACGGAGCACGCCGTCCGGCTGGAGCGCATCGCCCGGACCGGCGCCGAGCAGCACCAGGTCGACGACGTCCTCCACCACGCCGATGTCCTGGCGGGCGTACTCGTCGACCTCGCACGCCGCTGGGGCACCGAGCCCCGGCCCATCCCGCCACCGACAGCCCCGAGGATCGCGAGCCCGTCCGCGCCGCAGGTCGGGCCCGAGCAGACCGAGGGCGAGCGGTTCCTGCTGGCCGTTCTCGTTGGCCAGCCCGCGGCGATGGCGGAGGTCTACGACTGGCTGCGGCCCGGCGACTTCGCCGACGCCGGCCACGGCCAGATCTACCGCTGCCTGGGCGCCCTTCACCACCGGGGCGAGCCGATCGACGAGGTGACCGCCCTGTGGGAGGTCCAGCGGCGCGGCCTGCTGGCCGACGGCTCGCTCTCACGCGAACACGTCGAGACCCTCTTCGACGGACCGGGCGCAGGATCGGCCGAGTGGCTGGGTGACCGGGTCATCCGCGCCTCCGTCGTCCGTGCCGCCGCCGAAGCCGCCGCCGCGATCAGGGCTCTGGCCGAGGACGAGGCCCTGGTACCCGGCCGCCTCATCGGCCAGGCCCTGCACGCCTTCGGGCCGCTGGACGAAGTGCGGGCCCGCTGGAACAGGACTGTTCGTCCACACCAAGCGCCCCTGCGCGAAGCCGATCGCGCCGCCCAGGTGACCGCCGCGCTCGCCCGCAGCCCCACGCCGGCGAACGATCGATCATCTACTCGTTCACGCCGCGAAACGGCTACCGGTCCGACATCTTCCCAAGGCCGCCCCACCGCAGCACCCACCCACTCAGCCAAGAGCTCTTCATCACCACTCCGACCTCCGAGAGCCTGGCGCTGGACGGCCTCGCAGATCCTCGGCCACGTACCCGGCTCCCCTTACCAATTCGCTGAGAGGTCGGTGGCAGCCCGGCTACAGGCGGTCAAGCAAGCACCGATGGCGAGCGCAGGCGAAGACGACCGCCAGATGCCATGATGGCGCCGGAAGGCGCCGTGCGCGCTATGGACCGCGGTGCCGTCACCTGAAAGGCACTGGAGGCAGAACCGGCTGGAGCGATTTTCGAAAGAGCGCCTAGCCGATCTGGTCGGTCCATGCCGATCGTCAGTGCAGGTCTGAGCATGGGCTCTTTGGCTGGATCCTGCCTCAAACCTCTGCGCAGAAGCGCCCAAACGGAACTATTTCAGGCGAAAGCACTCGCTTGAGATCGCTCGGGTGGAAACAACCGAACCGCGCGACACCGGATGCCGGCTCCGCCAGGACGGGGCAATGCGCGGTGCGCGCGGTTCGGGTACCTCATCTACCTCGGGTACTTCAGGTGGCGCCGCAAGGGCTCTGGGTCAGCCAGTACTACCCGCTGGAGCAGCGATCACCGAGATGACGTAGAGGATCGCGGGCAACGCCCCGAGGAGCGTGACGACCACGGCCAACACGGCCGCCGGTCGCCGGGTCTCCCGCAGCATCCACACGAGGGAGCCCACCAGGGTGAAGAAGGCCAGGGCAACGACCCCGGCCGTGAGCAGAGCGGACGTCTGAACTTGCATACTGTTCGGTCCTTTTGATTGTGACGTGTCCAGTCCTACTTGTTGCACGTCGCATGGTGGACGGAGGCGGAGTTCGCGAGCCCCTTGGTAGGAGGGGTGAACCGTTCGGCCGTGCGACTCGGCTGACGCTAGCTCACATTGAATTGGCCGCAACAGCCTTGGGCGAGGTTGAAGGTACGCACGAGAAGGCGGGATCCCCCGGGCTACCACCCCCGAGGGCTCCCACCTGCAACGGACGTTGGACTGGACGAGTCACACAACGTCTCCATCCAGTATCCCCGGAGGCGCTAAACAGGAGCGAAACGGCGACTCTGCCACAGCACTTAACGACCACTGAGTGCTCTGTTAATGTGCCAGGGTGGCGACAGACCTTCAGTTCCTCCTGCTGGGGCCGGTGAGCGCCCGCCGAGCCGGTACCCCGATCAGCCTCGGGCCGCCACAGCGCCGCGCCCTGCTGGCGCTGCTGCTGCTAGCCCGTTCGCAGGCCGTCCCCGTCGCCTTGATCCGAGACAGGCTGTGGCCGACGGGCGCGCCCGCCACCGCCATCGACGCCATCCAGGTGCACATCCACCACCTGCGCCGACACCTCAGGGAAGACGCCGCAGCCGGGGCCCCGGCGACAGAACTGGCCGGCTACCCGGGCTACTCCCGCGAACAGGCCAGCTACGCGCTGCACGTCGACGTCGAAGCGGTCGACGCTCTCGTGTTCCAGCGGCGGGCCGACCGGGGGCGGGAACTGGAGGACAGGGGCGACTACAAGGGCGCCTTGGAGATGTGCATCACAGCCCAGTCCCGCTGGCGTGGCGAACCTCTGGCCGACCTGGAACCCACGCCCTACGTACGGGCGATCCGACAGGGGCTGGTCGATCTGTGTCAGGACGTCCGGATCAGGGCGGCTCGGGTGCGGATGCGGACCGGTGCGGTCTCCGACGCCGTCATCGACCTCCAGCAGCTCAACCTCGAGCACCCGGGCAATGACGTCATCGTGGTGCTGCTCTCCACCGCACTCTTCCTGACCGGCTCCCGCCGACGTGCGCTCGCCCTCCTCGACGAGGAGCTGGCGCGCTGGGAGCAGCAGTATGCGCGGGCGCCGGAACAGCTGCGGCGTCAACGCGAACTGGTCCTCTCCGGCGCGCTGGAGGAGCAGTGGTGACGGTCGACGCGCGGCTGCTTGGGCCCGTGGCGCTGACCGTCTCCGGCGAGGCTGTCAAGACCCGGGGAGCCAACGGGCGTGCCCTGCTCGCCGCCCTGTTGCTCGCACCCGGGCAGCCCGTCGAGGTCGAACAGCTCGTCCTCGACGTCTGGGGAGACGGAGCCGCGCTGGACGCCCGGGCGCAACTGCACTCCCTCGTGAGCCAGCTGCGTGCCGAACTACGCGCTTCTGGAGCCCCGTTCACCGTCACCCGGCACTCGCGACTGAGGAGCTACGCGCTCGACATCAGCCCCACGGACGTGGACCTCACCCGGTTCCGGGCACTCCTGGCCCAGGCCCGCGAGGCCCTCGCCGAAGGACAGTCCGGCCAGGCGTCCGCCCTGCTTGAACGGGCGCTAGACAGCTGGAGCGGCCCGGCCCTGAGCGGTGTCCGGGCGCACGGGCGACTGGCGGCCGAACGGCATCGGCTGGAGGATCTCCGCTTGGGGGCGGTGGCGTTGCGCAACGACATCGACCTGCGGGACGGCCGGGCAGAGACAGTACTGCCGGAGCTCAGGGCGCTGCTGGCCACATTCCCCGAGGACCAGCGGTTCCGGTCCCAGCTGGAGCAGGCTCTGGAGCGCTCGGGTCGTACCGCCGAGGCATGGGGGCTGCGGCAGGAAGAGCGCATGGGCAGAGGGCCGGAGCCATCGGCCGTGACAGCCCCGTTGGCTGTCCGGAAGACCGGGCTTCCGTCCGCCGAGGCGGAGCCCCGGATCTCGTTGCTGGGCCCGGTACAGGCCTGGCTGGGCAACACCCCAGTCCCGCTCGGCTCGCCCCAGCAGCAAGCCGTGCTCGCGATCCTGGCCACGCAGCTCGGCCAGCGGGTCACGACCCAGGAACTCGTCGAGGGGCTCTGGGGGGATCGCCCACCGCCACAGGCCGTCGCCGCGCTGCGGACGTACGTGTCACGGCTCAGGACGGTCCTGGAACCCGGACGGGAGGTACGCCAGCCCGCGAGCCGACTCGTCAGTGTGAGCGACGGCTACGCGCTGCTTCTTCCGCGGCAGAGCATCGACCTGCACGTCTTCGAGGACGGACTCGCCGAGGCCAGGGCGGCCCGGGCCGCCGGGCGCCATGCCGAAGCCGTCCGAACGGCGACCACAGCGCTGGGACTCTGGGAGGGCAGTGTCCGGCCCTTCGTGGGCCTGCCTGGGCCTAGGGTCGACGCACTGCGGCTTAGGCTGCTGGAAAGCTGGGTCGCCGGGCAGGAACTCCGGTTCGATTCCCAACTCGCCCTGGGCGCAGGCGCCGAGATCGTCCCCGAACTGACCGAGCTGGCCGGGCAACACCCGCTGCACGAGCGACTGCGCGAGCTGCTGATGGTCGCCCTCTACCGGGCCGGCCGCCAGGCCGAAGCCCTCGGCGTCTACACGGACACCCGGAGGCTGCTGATCGAGGAACTCGGCGTCGAACCGGGGACGGGCCTGGCCTCCATGCACGCCCGGATCCTCTCGGCCGACCCATCGCTCCTCCCCCCACCCACGATCCCCGGCCACCCGGAGCCCGCCGCCCTCGCGGCCCTGCCCGCGCCAGCGCAACTCCCTCAGGACGTCTCGGACTTCGCCGGCAGGTCCGAGCTGATGGTCGATCTGAGATCGGCCTTGCTAGACGCAGCTACCGCGCCGGCAGTCCAGGTGCACGTGCTGTGCGGGATCGGGGGGGTGGGTAAAACTACGCTGGCAGTTCACGCTGCCCACACCGTCCGTGCCGAGTTCCCGAATGGTCAGCTGTTCGCCGATCTGCGTGGCGCGAGTGGGGCGCCGGCCGATCCTATGGCCGTGCTGGGCGACTTTCTGTACGCACTGGGCATACAGGAGCCTCCGGAGTCGTTCGAGCAGCGCGTCGCCCTCTACCGGTCCCTGCTGGATGGCCGACGGATGCTCGTCGTGCTGGACAATGCCCGAGATGCGGACCAGGTTCGACCGCTCATTCCCGGAGCGTCCGGCAGCGTTGTCCTGGTCACCAGCCGCTCGCGGCTGTCCGAGCTCGCCGGGGCATCCATCTGGGACGTGGAGGAGTTGACCCCAGAGGAAGCCTTGACGCTGTTCTCCACCATCATCGGCGAGGCAAGGGTCGCCGCCGAGCCCGAGGCCGCCATAGCCGTGGTCACCGCCTGCGGCTTCCTGCCGCTCGCAGTGCGGATCGCTGCCGCTCGGTTGGCGGCCCGGCCGCACTGGATCATCAGCGACCTGACACGACGGCTGGTCGACCAGCGCCACCGGCTCACTGAGTTGAAGTTGGGGACCCTGTCGGTGGCGACCACGATCGAGCTGGGCTATAACCAACTGTCACCAGAAGAAGCGCGGGCCTTCCGCCTCCTCTCCCTCACCAACTCGCCAGATCTGCCATTGTTCGCAGCCGCGACTCTGCTGGACCTGTCGGAGGAGTCTGCCGAGGTCCTGGCCGAACGCCTGGTCGAGGCGAACCTGCTGGAAAGCCACACCCCTGGGCGCTACCGCTACCACGACCTGCTCCGCCTCTACGCACACCAGCTGAACGCGCAGGTCGACGGTAGGTCCGAGCAGAATGCCGCGCTGCGCCGGCTGATCGATATCCTGCTCGCCACCGCCCGCGAGGCCGTGCGGGAACTGGGACTGGGTGACGAACTGCCAGATCCGCTCTACCATCCTTCCGCTCCCCCGCTCGTCCTGACAGGCGGGCGCCAGGGCCTCTGGGGCTGGCTCGCCTCCGAGCGGTACCTAATCCTCGCTGCCGTCGACGCCGCCTGCAGCGGGGACGGTCCGATAGGCCCGGCGGTGGAGCTCGTCGTCACGCTGAGTGAGTTGCTACCGGACTGGGAATCGACTCAGCACCTGACGGACCTCCTCCAACGGACGGAGCAGTACCAGCGCGGGTCTGCTCTGCTCACTAGGACCCGCTACCTCCAGGGCAACTTGCACGCCCAAGCGGGGGACTTCGGGCAAGCCGAGGCGGCATACCGGGAGAGCCTCGGACACCTCGGTTCGCAGGACGGAACACGGCTGCGAGCGATCGTGTCCTTCCGGCTCGCCAATGTGCTCAGCATGACCAATCGGACCGGTGACGCCCTACCGCTCTACGAGAAGGCCCTGGAGATCAGCCGGAGCACGGGAGCGGTGGCGATCGAGAACCGGATCCTGGCAAACGTGGCCACGGCCTACGTGGTGGCCGGTCAGCCTGAGCCAGGGCTGCGAGCATCACGGGGTGCGGTCGAAGCGGCCAGGGCCACGGGCAGTACGGTCGCACTCGCGCATTCGCTTCACCAGCTTGGCGTCGCGCTCGGCAGGACCGGAGCACCCGGCGAGGCCGTCGACCGCCTGCGCGAGGCTCTGGCTTTGTACCGCCTTCAACAGCTCAGGCTCTGGGAGAGCTACACCCTCGCCCGCCTAGCCGCTGCCCTGCTGACCTCTAACCGGGCCGCAGAGGCGGCCGAAGCCGCCACCGAGTCTCTCGCCCTCGGCGAGAAGCTGGACGCCGCCTACTGCCAGGGCCTCGCGAACGCCGCCCTCGGCGAGGCTCTGCTGCGCCTGGGCCACCCGGCAGCCGGCCGCGCTCGGCTCCATCAGGCACACGCCATCTTCGCCCGACTCGGTGTGCCCGAGGCTGGCACAGTTCAGGAGCTCATGCAGCGCGCCTAGGGTCCGCTATTGGGGGCCTCGTCCTGCGACTGTGCGGAAGCGAGCAGAGGTCGCCCACGTCACGGATATCGGACCACACGTCAGTACGCGCAGCCGTCCCGCTGGAGACCGCCAGATAGGGCCAATACAACGCCCTTCGCGCCTCACGGTGCCCTGATCGCGGGGACGAACCCATGGCGGAGGTCCCGTCCCAGGGGCAGATTTCCCAGAAGCCGGTGCATGAGTGTTCAACTCTGTACGGAGCGCCGCCGCCAGACGCCTGGCAGAAGGACCTGATGGGCCAAGCGTCCATTTCGACGGAAACTGACACCAGCCAAGTCAGTACGCACCACGGGTGACGTGCACAGCAATCAGTCGCACAGGTCACCGCGCTCCGCAAGGGCGTCGTTTCGCAACAAGCGACCAGGGCTCGGGAGTTGCTGCCCCCTCCCCCGCGCCGCTGGCCGCTGTGCCGGGCCCAGAAGGGGCTTCTACCGGTGCTTCCCGGCCGCACCAAATCGCGGATTCCCCGGATTCTTCTTCCCGGCAGCCGCACGGACCGAAGAGGGCTGCCATGCCTGCGCACGCTCCGGCCCGCCGGGCTCGCGCCCGTGCACCGCCGATCGCCGCACGACCGAAGGATTCCCTTGAGCACCACCCTCGCCAGCCCGGCCAAGGACAGCAGCTACCGCGCTGTCCTGGGCTCGCCGCACGTCGCCCGCCTGCTCGCGGGCACCCTGATCGGCCGCCTGCCCACGGGCATGGCCCCGGTCGCGATCCTGCTGCTGGTGCGGGCCGAGCATGGCTCCCTCGCCCTGGCCGGGCTGCTCGGTGCCCTGTACGGCTTGGCCTCGGCGATCGGCCAGCCACTGCTCGGCCGCCTGGTGGACTGCTACGGCCAGACCGTGATCCTCTACGCCTCGGCGCCGGTGGCGAGCGCAGCGTTCCTGCTGCTGCCGTGCACCGGCCCGACCCGGCACCCGGTGCTCGCCTCTCTGGTCGTCCTGGTCGCCGGCCTCGCGACTCCGCCTCTGGAGGCGGGCCTTCGGGCGCTGTGGCC
Source organism: Kitasatospora sp. NPDC057965 (assembly GCF_042887135.1). NCBI lineage: Bacteria > Bacillati > Actinomycetota > Actinomycetes > Kitasatosporales > Streptomycetaceae > Kitasatospora > Kitasatospora sp. NPDC057965. Next base: position 22,043 of record NZ_JBHVPZ010000017.1, on the reverse strand, counting down.
GCATCTCCTGCCCGACCCCGAGCGCCGGCGCGCCGCGCTCTCCCTGGACAGCAGTACCCAGGGCCTGGTGTTCGTGATCGGCCCGCTGCTTGCCACCGGCTTCGCAGCCGGTGCCGGAATCACCGCCGCACTGGCCGCGACCGCGGCGCTCGGCCTGCTCGGCACCGGGATGGTCGTCACCGCCGAGCCTTCCGCCGCCTGGACACCGAACGCCACGGCCAGCCGGCCGCACCCGCTGGGGCCGCTGCGGGTGCCGGGCCTGCGGGTGCTGTTCGCCGCGCTTGCCGGGACCGGCGTCGCTCTCGGCGCGGTGAACGTCCTCGCCCTCGCAGCTGCTGAACGCCACCATGCCGGGTGGCTGGCCGGGGTGATGCCGGCCGCGCTGTCCGTCGGCAGCATGCTCGGCGGCCTGGCCTACGGCCGCCACGCATGGCCCGGTGCTCCGGCCCGGCACCTGGTCGCCGCCGCGATCGGCTTCGCCGCCGGGTGGGTGCTGCTGCTGCCCGACCCCGTTCCCGTCGTCGCCGTGCTCGGTGCCGTCCTGCCCGGCAGCTTCCTCGCTCCGCTGCTGACCGCCTCCTTCCTCACCGTCGACCGCCTCGCGCCCGAAGGCGAATCGACGGAGGCGTTCGCCTGGCTCATCGCCTGCATCGGCGTCGGCCAGGCCGCCGGCACCGGCCTCTCCTCCCTCGCCAGTGCGGCCGGCCCGCTGCTCGTCGCCCTCGTCCCGCTCGCCGGGGCCTGCATCGCGCTCTGGCTGCTTCGCCGCTTCAACGACCTGCTCTCCGCCTGACCCACCCCAGCTGAAGGAACCACCATGAGCGCCGCTCTCCCCGCCGTAACTCCCCTCCCTGCCACGCACGTTGTTTGGGACTGGAACGGGACGATCAAGGACGACCTCGACGACCACGTCAACGCGCTGAACGCGACCCTGCCCGCCCTCGGCGGCGACCTCGTCGACCGCGAGACCTACCGGGCCAAGCACACCGTGCCGATCCCGAACTTCTACGCCCGACTGCTGGGACGAGAGATCACCGAACAGGACTGGCTGGCCAGCGACGGCGCGTTCCTCGACCACCTGCGTGCCCAGCCCGTGCGGATCCGCGACGGCGCCGTCGAGTTGATGACGACGCTGCGCGAGGCCGGCCACACCCAGTCGCTGCTGTCGCTGTGCCCGCACGACACCCTGCTGCGCGAGGTCGACGAGGCAGGGATCGGGCACTTCTTCGTCCGCGTCGAGGGCCGCACCGGTGCGTCCGGCGGCACCAAGGCCGCACCGCTCGCCGCCCACCTCTCCGCCCTCGGTCTCACCGGTCAGGGCCACCGGGTGCTGCTGGTCGGCGACGCCGTCGACGACGCGGACGCAGCCCACGCCAACGGCGCGCAGGCCGTCCTCTACACCGGCGGCCTCCACCACCCCGCCAAGCTCGCCGCCGCCGGCCACCCCTTGGCCGACACCCTCGCCGACGCCGTCGCGCTCGGGTCGCGCCTCATCGCCCAGGCCGCCCACCCGGCCTGCGTCTAGCGCGAACCGGCGGCCTCACCAAACCGCCCGATCTGCGGATCCTCCTCCCACCCGACCTCCCAGGAGCACACCCGTGGCCCACCGCCGAAGAAGAGCCTCTCCACCCACCCCGCGCACCCCGTCCACCGGAACCACCTGGATGTGCCATGTCCGAGCCGATCGCAGGCCTCCCCGAGCCCGAACCGATCCGTATCCCCGACGAAGACCTCGACGACCTCGCCAGCACCCTGGCCCGCACCATCGCCGAGGTCCGCCAACACGGCGTCCTCCTCGACCGCCTCGGCGCCGACTCCGACGCCGACGCCGACCCGCTCGGGTACGAGGAGCCGGAGAGCACCGGGGCCGAACCCGAAAGCCCGGCCTCGGTGTTCATCCTCGCCATGGGCGGCGCGGAGTACGCCGCCGAGCTGGCGGCCCTCACCAGCTGGGTGACCCACGTGCTCCTGCCGACCTACGGCCGGGAGATCAGCTCCACCCGACCCTGGTGCTCGCGCTGGCACGAGCACCAGGAAGCCGTCGCCCGCCTGCACGCACTCTGGCTCGCGTGGCAGCAGCTGACCGACGCGGAAGCCGGCCTCACCGGTCCCGCGACGTGGCACCGCGACCACCTCGACCACACACTCCTCCAACTGCGAGCCCCGGACGGCCCATTCGCCGCCTGCACCACCAGCCCGGCCCGGCCCAATCACCGCATCCTGACCACGCCCGACCAGCTGGGACTCGCCGCATGACCGCCATCGACCTCCGCCTCGACGGCCTGCAGCCCGCCGACGAGCACACCGCCGAACTGGCCGATCGGATCTGGCCCAACCACTTCGAGTCCATCTCCCGCCACAACGTCGGTGAGCGGAGCTTCATCGTCGCGTTCGACAGGACGGCCACCTGGGACTACCCCAACGCCCGCAACATCGTCTCCTTCGACGTCGTCCGCGACAGCAGCCAGGCGACCTACAGCCTGCGCAGTTCCCGGCACGCCACCCTGGCGTTCGCGCAGAACTGGCTCGTCAACCGCGGCTGTCCGCCGGACGTGTTTGCGCTGACCGGTGACGTCATCAAGCCCGCCGACGAGATGACCGTCCGTGTCGAGGACCGCATCCGCCGATCGGGTACCCGGCTGGAGGTCGTCGACTACCTGGTCATGGACGGGGGCGACCTCGACGGCTGGAGCATGGCCGTCGACCGCGAGGACGAGGTCCTGCCGGTCCGCGTGTTCCTCGAAGAACTCCAGCCCGACCAGGGCACCTACACGGTGCGCGAGGGGGCGTTCGCGGACTTCGCCGCTGCCGGGGACTGGCTGGAGGAGCGCTCCACCCCGCTGCCCGAGGCACCCGAGTACCGCCTCGAAGCGGAGACGCTGCGGACCAGCGCCGCGCTGTCCCGGACCGCTGCGGCACTTCCCCAGTCATCAACTCCCGTGACGACCGCCGCCACGCCCGTCGGCCCCACGCAGTCCCCCGGAAGGTCCCTGTGAGCGCCAAGTTCGCCTTCGCCGCGCACCCCGACGCCATCGCCGACCTGCGCCAACTGCCCCAGGCCATCCGGGACCAGGCCCTGCTGCACCTACAGGACCTGGCCACGGCGAGCGGGTCGCCAGCCGTCTCGACGGACGGCTGGAGGGCTGCCACAAGATCGTCCTCGGTGCGGGCGGCGAGTGGGCCACCCACCGCCTGGTCGTGCAGTTCCGCGACGCCCCACCCACGTCCAAGCACGCCCGCGAGGTCTACCTCGTCGCGGCCGGCGCCCGGCTCGACTACGCGGTCTACCGCTCCGCCCAGAACCGGCTGGGCCGCACCGGGCTCAGCATCGCCCCTGGTATGGACCCGGCCCAGGAAGCCCGCGTCCGGGCGGCCCAGGAGGCCCGTGTCCAGGCCGCCCGCGCCCGCTCCACGCGCGCCCCGCAGAACCGCGGCACCGCCGCTACCGCTTACACCACCTCCTCCCCCGGCTTCGCCCCCGCTGCTTCCCGAAGGGCTCGATGATGACCGCCGACGCCACGCCCAACCGTTCCTCCCTCGCCGGCTGGCTCACCGACGCCGCCCAGACCGTCGCCGGAGTCCTCACCGCCGAGCACTCGGTCCCGACCTCCCGCTCCTACCTGTATCCGGTCCTCGGCCCGCTCGCCGCCGGGCCCCGCGTGGTCGGCGAGCTGAACGACCGGCTGGAGGACCTGCTCGACGAGCCGCTGCCGGCCACTCCCGCCGGCCTGTTCGCCCTGGCCTCCTACGCCTCCGCCCTCGGCTGGCTGACCGAGTCCCTCGCCGAACTCACCGCCGCCGTCGACGTGATCTGCACGCGCGCCGGTATCCCCGTGCTGGAGCCGGGCTCCCACGCCACGCTCGTCCCGGACGACGACGAGGGCTTCGACTACTCCTTCAACGCCCTGGAGCTGGCCGCGATCCGCTCCGCCGCCGAAGCCGCAGGAATGACGCCCGGCACCTACGTCGAGGTCCTCGCCGACTCCCTGCGGGCCGCCGCCGCCATCACCGACGCATGCATGGAGATCAGCAGCGGCCTGATCGAGGACGCCCAATACATCCTCGACGAGGCCACCAGCGACGTCCGCATCAGCGACGGCCCCGGCAGCCTCCCCACCCTGGTCCGCTCCCTGCTCACCCGCATGGAGGCGGCCGAATGAACCCTCACGACCCGCTCAAGAAGCCCGGTGCCCACCTCGTCCACGAACGGCTCGGCGTCGACAATCCGTGGGAACTGCACCGCCGCCACCCCAACGACCGTGCCCTCGCCCGGCTGGGCTTCACCGTCGCCACCGCCGCCCGCGACTTCGACACCCTCCACGAGGAACTCGTCGCCAAGGCGCAGCAGGTGATCGAGCGGCTGGAGCCGATCGCCCGGGGCGACCACGCCTCGATGCTCGGGATCAACGGCATCCTGCAGTCCGCCGGCCTGAAGGTCGAGCTGCTCACCGCCCGGCGGGGAGCGGCCTACCAGCAGCTCACCGGCGCGCTGACCGCTTACGAGTTGTGCACGGACGCCTCCCGGCTGCCGTCCGCCGAGCCCGCACTCACCCGTGGGCAGGCGGAGAGGCACACACGAGCCCCCGGTGCAGCGGACCTGCTGAACGCCTCCTCCCGGTACGGCCGCCACCTCCTGGAGTTCAACGCCCTGGTCGCAATCGACCGCGGGGACCTGCGGCTGTGCGAGAGCGCCGTCTATGGCTACACATTCCTATCCGGCCTGCGCGAGGAGGGTCCGGCGGTCTGGGTGAACACCGTCGAGGAGCTGATCGACGAAGGTCTCGTCGCCACCGACACCAGCACCTCTTCCTACCGCCCCGGTCATCTCCTGTCGCTGACGGAGAGCGGCCAGGCGCTCCTGGACGCCGCCCGCGCCGACGACCGGCGCGTCCTCGCGGCCCGGGCCCGCACCGTCACCCCCAGCACACCAGTGGCCGAAGGGCCCACTGCCACCGCACCGACCGCGACAAGCCGCCCCTCCCGCTCCCGCTGACCAGGAACCCCCGCCATGTCCGAGCAGCCCCTCACCGAGTTCCCTCGCACCGACGCCCAGCAGGTCGAGGCCGCCCTGCGTCGGCTCGCCCCGAAGTGGACCACCCACGTGGTCCACACGATCGCCAAGTACGGTCCCGAGATGCGCTGGCGCGACATCAGCCAACACCTCCCTGGACTCATCCCCACCAACCTCAGCAAGCGCCTCGCCGGCATGGCCGAGGCCGGTCTGCTGAACCGGGACGCCGAGTTCGACCGCTGGGCGCCCTTCCGGCTCAGCAGCCGGGCGCGCACGCTGGGGCCCGTCTACCGCGAGCTGGTGCAGTGGTCGGCCGACCACCTCGACGGTGCGCCCACCAGCCGCTACGACCGCATCGAGGACGCGCTGCAGCGCCTGCAGTTGACGGACACCACCACCGTGATCCGGCTGCTGACCGAGAACCGCCGGATGCGCTTCACTCACCTCGCGGAGAGCGCCGGCCTCCCCCTTACCGCGCTGACGTCCCGTCTCCACCGGCTGCAGGAAGACGGCGTGATCGCCCGCACCGGCCCCCGGCACGGCGATCCCTACACCCTCACCGCCGCCGGGCGCGCCCTCGGCCCCGTCTATGCGGCCGTCCAGAAGTGGGACGACCGGCACACCGCGGCCCACCCGGCCCCGGTGCCGACCGCCACCCGGACCCTCGGCGCCGATCCGAGCACCGTGCGCACCGCGGCGGCGCTGCGACGGAGCACCGCTCCCCCCTCCCTCTTCAGCCACGCGCAGCAGCCGCAGCCGCGCGTACCCGCCGCCGCGACCTCGGCATCCCATCCCTCCCGTGGACGGTGACCGACATGAGTGCCCGGCACAGACCCACGCCCCGCCCCCGTCCCTGGTCCGCACGCCGTTCCGGCCCCGCCACGAACGGCGTGCGGGCCCGTTCCCCGCCTCCTCTTCCAGGAAGCCTGCCGGTGCCCTCCAACACTCCTCTCCTTGTCGAACCGCTGCGCCTGGCCGGGCCCGGCGACCAACAGCTGATCACGGTCCCCGGCTGGAGCCGGTCGGCCACGCCCGACGGCGGCACCCGCTTCATCAGCCCCTGCCTCACCGCCGTCCTCACCTGCGAGGGTTCCGGTGCCTGGAGTGTCACCGGCTTCACCGCCCCGGGAGCAGTTCCCCGGTGGCGCGCCCGGTTCGGCGCCGGCACTCCCGCCGAGATCACCGCCGCCTTCACCACCGTCCTCGCCGACGGCCTGCGCACCCAGCACCGCAACTATCTGCTCGGCGGCCCGCACCGCCGCCCCGGCACCCCCGCCTCCGTCCTGGCCGACCGCGGCTGGCGCCCCGAGCCCGGCCCCAAGGGCTTCCACGACCAAGTCGCGCCGGACGGCACCGCCGTCTACCGGCACCGACTCGGCCACCAGCCACACGACGCTGAGGCCGCCGGCCATGCCCCTCCCGCCTGGAGCATGCTCGCCGGAGACCCCAAGCACCCGTCGTGGCGTGCGGAGTTCACCATCGGCGTGCCCTTCTACCCGCTCGTGCACGCGGCCCGCGCCTTCAGCAGCCCAGCACCCGTGCAGCGGTTTGCCGGCGACATACCGGCCCGCCACCTCGCCCTCGTGACCGTGCAACGGCCCTCCCGGGGCAGCGCCAACCCGCGCCCCGCACCAGCAGCCCGGCCCGGTCCCTCCACCACGCCCGCTTCCCGGCCCGCGCCCGCCGCGCGGCGCCGCTGACATCCAGGGGCATCCGATGCCGAGCACCACCACCAGGGCGCGCGAGTACCAGGTCGCGCCCCGCTACCTCGCCGGTTCCACCCACACCGGCGACGCCGGTCTGCAGCCCCTGCTCGACGCCGGCTGGGCCCTGAGCCGTGACGACCTGGGCAACGTCTTCGTCACCTCGCCCGATCACACGGTCCGCACCGGCTTCCTGTGCGAAGGCGAGCGCGGCGACCTGTGGGTGATCACCGCCCACCCCGACGCCTTCGCCCCGCCCTCGTGGCAGGTGACCGTCGACCTGTCCGCCCCGCCCGAGATCGTCGGCGAGTTCACCGCCGCCCTCGCCGCCGCACCCGACTCCGTCCTGGTCGGCCCCACCGGCGGCCACGACACAACGGACCGCCTCCTCGACGAACGCGGCTGGCGTCTGGCGAGTGAACGGGCGACGGCCGTCTTCCTCTCGCCCGACGGGCTGGTGGCGCTGCACCGGCAGCTCGGCTACCTACGCCCCGAGGCAGAGATGGCCGGCGACGTCGAGCGCTGGCTGTTCGAGGTCGGCCCGCCCGGCCATCGCTGGTACGCCACCGCAACCTCCGACCTCCCCGACCACCTCCTGGAGACGCTCACGGCCGCCGTCGCCAGCCCGGAACCGGTCCAGCGCCACCTGCGGCACTCCGAACTGGGGCGCCTCCCGGCCCAGGCCACCGCGACGCCGAGCGCGCCGAGCCCCCTGGAGGTCGCGCGGATCCGGGCGGCGACCGCCCGCTCCGCACCCGCTCCGAGGGCGGGCACATCTGTGCTCGCCTTCACCACCGCCACCCGGCCCGCCGCGCTCACGAAGCCCGCGCCCGCCGGCCGTGCCCGCTGACCCGCCGCGAGGACTTGCCATGCCCAACACGCCCGACAAGCCCCGCGCGTACCGGATCGCGCCGCGCTACCTCGCGAACGCGGACGCCGACGGATCGGAAACCGTCCGGCCGCTGCTCGACGCCGGGTGGGGCCCCAGCCGCGACGACGAGGGGAACACCTTCGTCACCGCACCGGACCTGCGCGCCCGACTGGCACACCTTCCCGAGAGCGACGGCCGGACCCTGTGGAAGATCAGCGCGAACCCGGACGCCTTCGCGCCGCCGGAGTGGCTGGTCACCTTCGACAACCAGACTCCGCCCGAGGTCGTCGCGGACTTCACCACCGCTCTCGCCGACGCCTACACCCGCGGCCCCAGCGCCTACCTCGGCGGTGACGGCCAGACCGTCGGGGTCGACACGTGCCTCCAACTCCTCGACGCAGAATGGAGCTTCGACCCCGCCACCCCCTTCCTCACCTACCAGTCCCCCGACCGCCTCGTCCGGCTCCACATCCGGGACAACCCCGTGCGGCACGAGGCCGAGATGGCCGGGGACACCGAGCGCTGGCTGTTCGAGGTCGGACCACCTGGCCAGGTCTGGTACGCCACGGCCTCCTCGCGCCTGCCCGAGCACCTCCTACAAGCCCTGACGAGCGCCGTCACCGACCCGTCCCCGGTCCACCGGTCCATGCGGCGCATCGACCTGGACCACCTCCCCGCCGAGGCCACCGCGACGCCGACCGCACCGACCCCGATAGAGGTCGCGCGGATCCGCGCGGCCACCGCCCGCTCGGTCTCCTCCGCTTCCTCGCGCCAGCCGTCGCTGACCGCACCGCCAACCCCGCCCGCGCCCATCGGCGCGAGCTCCGCCACAACTCCCCGAAGGAGCCCGCTGTGAGCCAGCCCCTCACTCCCGCCGAGGTTGCCGTCCTCCGCTACCTCACGGAGGGCTACACCATCGCCGAAGTCGCCCACCAACAGGCAACCCGCGCCGCAACCGTCCACAACCGCGCCACCAGAGCCCGCCGGAAGCTGGGCGCCAGCACCCTCGACCACGCCGTCCAGCTCTACGCCGAGCAGGCCAGCCAGGCCGCTTCTGCACCCACTCCCGCTGAGCAGGCCCCGTTGGAGAACACCGTGCCCGACCTCACCGCCCTCGACCACGCCGACGCCCTGATCGAGAAAGCCTGGGGACGTCCGATCGCCGAACTGGAGAAGACAGCGGTCCGCCGGCCTGTCGAGGATCCCCTGCTCCGCGCCGCCATGCACACCAGGAACCATCTCACCGTGGTCTCCAACTCCGCCGCCGTGCACCGGGACCGCCTGCACACGCTCACCCGGCCCGGCCACGTGCCCGCCTTCTACGAACTCGACCGCATCACCGACACGGCGAGCGCGCTGCGGACGGCCTACGCCGAGAGCAACACCGCCCTCACCGCGATCCGCAACCTCATCGACGCCCGCGAGCACGCGCTCAAGGCCGGCGGCGGCAGGGACGCCGAGCGCGTGCGGGCCGCCACCGCCCGAACCGCGCCCTCCCAGCCACTGGGCGTGTCCGCCGGCCAGCCAGTCCCTTCAGGCGCCGCCGTGCGCACGCCGGCGCCGGTGAACCGCCGGTAGCCGCCGGTCAGTCCGCGGCCGGGACGTGGTCGTCGCCGGGGTCGGCCGCACCCACCACCCGAGCCAGCTCCTCCAGCGTCAGCTCCACCCGCTGCCCGTCTTCAACCCGGGCCCGCACCGCGTCGTCCCGGCCCTCGGCGGCGCGGCCCGTCGTGGGAACGGCCCACTGGCCGTCGGCGATCATCACGACGTCGCCCATCATCCACGGCCTCCCCGCGCTGCGGATCTTGCGCTCCAGCGCCGCCATGTCGCGACGACCTCTGCTCGACTCCAATGCCGTTCTCCCCCTTCGGGCCTCTGTACGGCGCCACGCCGTAACCCCCGTTCAGCACCGCGCACGGCCAGGGCATTCCCTTCAGTTCGCCCACGGCAGACCGGACAACCCCGGAAACGACTACGAGCTTCGGCATGTGCCATGCCAACGTACTCATGTCGCCGAAACCGCAGGTCAACGAAGGGACCCCGCCCCGTGAACACCTCCTCCAGCATCCTCCCCGTCCCCGTCCGCCCGACCGTCGAGCAGCGCAGCTGGCTCTCCTCCGGCCACTCCGCCGAGCCGGTCCTGGACCTGCTCTCCGACCTGGGCTGGCCGATCGTGACCACCCCTGACGGCGATGTGCACTGCACCAGCCCCGACGGGCGGGTCTACGTGGGCTGGCTCCCGGAGGACCCGGCCGCCTGGCGTCGCGGCATCGTCTGGCACGTCCTGGTCCGGCCCTCCGACAGCGCGTCGTGGGCCCAGGAGTTCGGCACTGCCACCCCGTCCGAGGCCGTCGCCGGATTCCTGGCCGCACTCATCGCGAACCCGACCCACTGATCCACACCCCTCACTACCGGAGGACCACTTGGCCACACCCCGCCTCGACCACACCGTCGCGCACGGCACACCCCGCAACCACCTCGGACTCGCCCTCCACGACTCGCAGATCGTCTGCGCCGACGGCTTCCGCCTCTCGGTGCTCGCCCCCGACCCCGCCGACGCCCGCCTGCTGCCCACCGAGACGCTCGAAATCGGCTTCCCCACCCAGCGCCCCGAGCCGTGGACGCGATGGCGCACCTACCTCGAATCGGACGACGAGGACGACCCCACCGAGTCCGTGTACCTGTACGTCCCTGTCCCTCTGGTCCGGGGCCTGATCGAGGCCCACGGCGGCGAAGCCCCTCTCCTTCCACGCCAGCGCACCTGACCAACCTGCCCTCAACGACAACAACGGAGTACCCCTGAAGATCGGCATCGATCCCGCGCGCGTCCCGGGCCCCGCCATCGCCGCGCTCGGCCTGGCCAACGCGCTCTCCGTCACGCCCCAGTCCCCCGCCTTCGTCGTCGGCCTCGCCCGCAGCGCGAGCGGCCTCCTGCTGGCTCTCCGCGACGTCCGTGACAACGGTCTACGCCGGGACACCCGCGTGATCGTTCTCCTCGCGAAGACGCCAGACAGAAGCCCCTCCACAGGATCGGCGAAACCCTCGGCCTGGGCGACCGCCTGAGCGCGAGGTCCCTCGACCGCCTGGCCGCCGGCCTGGTACTCCTGCTGACCGAGAACGACCCGCTACCGCTGCGTTCCTACCGACTGGCCGGCTGACGTCTCACCGCCGGAACGACCTCCGCAGGCTTGACGACCTGCCGGAGGCGGTCCCGCCGCCGACGCCCGGCGCCGAACAGACTGCCGTACCGAACGAGAGGACCTCGGTGGCCATCCATCGCGCCCCGCTGACCAACCACCATGCCGACGGCAGCATCTGCCCACCCGAGCACAAGCACACCAGCTCCGGGAGGCCGCTCCACCCCGACTGCCCCGGCCGCAACTACTCCAAGGCCGTCTGCACCTGCGGCGCCTGGCAGTTCAAGAACTCCGGCAAGGGCTACGTCAACGAGTCCCGCCGACGTCACCTCGCCACCCACACCGAGCCTGGAGCCAATGGCCCGGCCGTCCTGCGGAACCTGCTCCGGTTCGACCTCCCGTGACCGCCACCGTCCTCCTCCCGACCTTCCCCTCCAGGAGAACCGTTTTGCCCCAGTACTTCACCGTCGGCCACCTGATCGCCCGACTCCGGGACCTCGACCCAAGCCTGCGGCTCCGCCTTGCTGTGAGTCCCGACTTCCCCTTCGCGCACTACGTGGGCACGGACGTCATCGTCCACGACGGCATCGCCTACCTCGGTGAGGACGGCCAGGAGGGCTACCTCCCGCCCGCCGTCCGCGACCAGCTCGCCTGGGCCTGAGCCTGCCCGCGTCTCAAGGAGGCCCGTATCCCGCGCCACCGCCCCAGCCGCCCACAACCACTCGGCCGGTTCGCGCTTCGCCCGCTACCGCCATCGACACGCGGTGCCCTCGTCCACCGCACTCCCGCCGACCCCGACCACCCGATCCAGGTCGTCCTTCTCGCCGACGACGCGGCCCGGCTTCCCTTCGGCCGCATCCTCCTCCGGTGGGAGCCGGCCGCCGGCGGCGGCTGGGATGTCACCGCCCACCTGGGCCTCGCCACCACCGATGTGCTCCTCGCCACCTGGCCGGCCGCCGACGACTGGACCCGGCTCGTCCGGCCCACCCTGCGCGAGGTCACCGGACTGGTCCGCGCCCTCGCCGTGGCAACCGCGGCGCTCGAGTTCGCCAACCGGCTCCCTGATCCCTGACCACCTCCAGCAGAAGGCCGCCCCACGCCGCCGGCAGTTTCTAGGGGCGGCCTTGCCGTGCGCCCGCCCTCCGAGCAATCGTCCCCTCGTCGGTCGGCCCGGAGGGAGGACAAGACCTCCCCCTTGCCACAACGGTCAAGCGGCGCGGTGTCCCGCCTTTTCTCCCCGCCCGACAGGCGCTGAGGCCCGGGGTGTCCGCGATCGGTGGGCGTGGTCGGCGCCGAACAGCAGGACGGCGGCGGCGGCGCAGATGGTGGCGACGGTGATGAGGACGGGGGTGTAGGTGCCGGCGGCGGTGCGCAGGGCGGCGGCGCCGGTGGGGGCGGCGGCTTCGGCGGTGACGAGGAGGAGGGCCTGGATGCCGCTGAGCCGTGCGAAGTAGCGGCGGGGTGCGTAGTCGGCGAGGAGGTCGGCGCGTGCGATGTGCAGGACGCCGAAGGCGCTGCCGAAGAACAGGACGAAGACGACGAGGCCGGTGGTGCCCGGGATGGCCAGGAGGGCGGTCACGGCGAGGACCTGGCCGCTGATCATGGTGGCGGTGACGACGGCGAGGCGGACTCGGCGGGCGGTCATGGTCAGGGCGATGCGGCCGGCGACCTGCATGGCGCCGAGGGCCCCGGCGGCGATGGCGGCGGTGGCGGGCGTGTAGTGGTGTTCGCGCAGGTAGCTCACGAGGTGGACGCTGATCGTGGCGACGGCGAGCGTGCCCAGGAGTGCGCCCGCGGTGAGCAGGACGACGGGCCGCGAGCGCAGCGCGGCGAGCAGGCCGTCGGGTGTCCCGGGTGCTCGCGGGGCGTCGTCGGCGGGAGGCCGGACGGTTTCGACGGCCGGTTCGGCGGTGCGGGTGCCGTCGCGCTGCCAGCCGTGGTCGGCCGGGCTGCGCCGTAGGAGCCACGCGTGCGGGAGGGCGGTGGCGGCCTGGAGGAGGGCGAGGAGTAAGAGGGCGGTGCGCCAACCGAAGTAGTCGGTGAGGAAGGTGGTGAGCGGCATGAAAATGGTGGATGCGAAGCCGGCGACGACGGTGAGGGTGAGGAGTGCGTCGCGGCGCTGGGTTTCGAAGTAGGCGTTGACGGTGGCGAAGGCGGGTTCGTACTGGGTGGCCGCTCCGGCGATGCCGAGCAGGACAAAGGCGGTGTAGAGGGAGGGCAGGCTCTCCGCCCGGGACCAGGCGGCGAGAGCCGCGGCGCCGAGGAGCGAGCCGCAGGTCATGAGGGCGCGGGCGCCGTGGCGGTCCAGCCAGGCGCCGACGGGGACGGCGGCGGCGCCGGTGACGAGGAGGCTGACGGAGAAGGCTCCGGTGAGCTGAGTGGCGCTGTGGCCGAGGTCCTGCTGCATCGGTACCAGCAGGACGGCGAAGGAGTAGTACATGGCGCCGAAGGAGACGGTCTCGGTGGCGGCGAGCGCCCAGACCATGTGCCAGCCGGGGTAGTGGCGCCGCGGCACCCGGTCCTGCCGGGTGCCGCGTTGCGTGGTGCGGGGGGTGCCGGTCATCCGCCGGCCTCCAGGGCGCTGGCGAATCGGTCGCGGAATCCTTCGGCGGACAAGGCGGTGGTGGCGCGTGGCGGGACGCCGTCGGTGCGCGGTCGGGTAGCGACGGCGATCAGGTGCGGGCCGGGTGTGGCCGTGGCACCGGCCAGGGCGGTGGTGAGGTCGGTGAGGGTGGTGCAGCGCACGGCGGTGCGGTAGCCGCTGGCGCGGGCGATGGCGGGGAAGTCGGTGGTGCCCGCGGTGGTGCGCTGGCCGCCGGTGGACTCGTGGATGCCGTTGTCGAGGATGACGTGCAGGAGGTTGGCGGGGGCCTGGTCGCCGATGGCCGACTGGGTGCCCAGGTGCATGAGGGCGGCGCCGTCGCCGTCGATGACGACGACCTGCCGGTCGGGGCGGGCGAGGGCGACGCCGAGGGCGATGGAGGGGGCGTGGCCCATGGAGCCCTGCATGTAGAAGTTGGCGGGCCGGTCGGCGTAGCCGAAGAGTTCGCGGGCGGTGTAGCCGGTGGTGGCGATGATGGCGGCGTCGCCCGCGTGCTGGGCGATCAGGCGGATGGTGTCGGCGCTGGACAGCGAGTCGGCGGGGTGCACGTCCGCGGTGGTGGGTCGGTCGGGGGCCTTGCCGACGGCTCCCTTCTCGACGAGGACGAACGGGGCCCGGTTGTCGGCCAGGTCCCGTTCGACCCGGTCGAGGATCTCGGTGAAGCGGGTGGTGTCGTCCTTGGTGTGGAGGGTGTGGTGGGGAAGGCCGAGGGCGTCGAGGAGGGCGTGGGTGGTGGGGCCCATGACCTCGTGCTGGGGTTCGTCGTCGGCGGGGTCGGGCCAGCCGCGCAGGCTCACGAAGGTCAGCACGGGGAGCCGGTAGGTCATCACCAGGGAGGTGAGGGGGTTGATGAGGTTGCCCAGGCCGGAGTTCTGGAGCATGACGTAGGCGCGTCGGCCGGCCATGGCGGCGCCTGCGGCCACCGCGAGGGCGCCGCCCTCGTTGGCGGCGGGGACGTAGGCGCCCGGGGTGCGGCTGAGCAGTTCGATCGGGCCGCCGAAGTGGGAGCAGGGGACGCCGCTGGCCAGGGTGAAGCCTCTTCTGCCCAGTTCGGCGCAGAAGTCTTTTGCTGTGATCATGACATGACCTTTCAGGGTCGTATCCGGGTGGAGTGTTGTCCGGTGGGTGTGGCGGGGGAACACGGTGGGCACCGTGTTCCCCCGGATGGCGGCGCGTCAGCCGGCGCGTGCGGCCTCGATGGCGCGGGCGAGGGTGGCTTCGAGCTGTTCGAGCCTGGGCCAGGGGATCTCGCCGACGGTGCAGATCCGGAAGAAGTCGGTGGCGAGGTGGCCCTGTCCGGCGTAGATGACGTAGCCGAGGTTCTTCATCGCGTCGTGCAGGCGCTCGTAGGTCACGCCGTCGGGCAGATGGAGGGTGGTGACGGAGTTCGCGCGGTGGGCGGGGTCGACGAGGGGGCGCAGGCCCAGGCGTTCGAAGCCCGCGCGGACCAGCGCGGCCCGTTCGCGGTAGAGCTTGGTGCGGGCGGCGAACCCACCGGCGTCCTGGTACTCGGCGATGGCCTCGTCAAGGGCGTAGTAGATCTGCACAGCCGGGGTGAAGAGCACGTCGTTCCTGCGCTGGACGTTCAGGTGGGCGGCGGCGGACAGGTAGGTGCCGTGCGGGGGAACCTGGGCGGCACGTTCGGCGCCCTTGGGTGAGAGCAGGACGAACGCCGCTCCCGGGAGCCCGTGCAGGCCCTTGTTGGAACTGCCGCAGACCAGATCGGCCCGCACCTCGGCGAGGTCCTGCTCCTCGCTGCCTGCGCTGCTGATAGCGTCGACGACGAACACGGCCTCGGTGGCGGCGACGATGTCGCCGATCTCCTTGACCGGGTTGAGCAGACCGGTGGTCGTCTCGTGGTGGACGCACACCACGGCGTCCACGTCGGGGTGTGCGGCGAGGGCCCGGGAGACGGCTTCGGCGGTGACGGGGGTGGTCCAGCGGTCGATGCCCTCGGCGTCGGGGTGCAGCTCGTGGACGGTGATGCCGTGGCTGCCGGCGATTTTGGTGAGGCGTTCGCCGTACACGCCGTTGCTGATCACCAGCGCGGAGCGGCCCGCGCGGACGGAGCTGGTCAGGGCCGTCTCCATGGCGGCGGTACCGGAGCCGGTCAGCAGGATGCTCTCGTGGGTGGCGGCGAGGTTGAGGGCGGCGGGGATGGCCGCGCGCAGCCGGGCCAGCAGGTCGGTGAACTCGGGTTCGCGGTGGCACAGGTCGCCGCGCAGCAGGGCGTCCTTGACCCGCTGCGAGGTGCAGGCGGGGCCGGGGGTGAGCAGGACGAGCTGCTCGGCGCCGGGGTGGTCTTCCACATGTCCTCCTTGACACGGGGCGAGTGGTGCGGGTGTCACGCGGCGGTGCGGAAGCGGCCGAGCCAGACGTAGGTGTGCGGGGCGAGGCGACTGGGGGCGTCGCCGCCGCTGGGAGCGGGGCCGATCTGCCCGGCGAGGAAGAGGAGTTCGCCGTCGTCGAGGGCCGCGCCGGTGAAGGCGTCCCGGGGGTCGAAGTCGACGGGGTGGGCGGCGAGGTTGTGGACGCACAGCACCTGCTGGGCCGCGTCGGGGCTGGTGCGCAGGGCCGCCCAGAGGCCGTCGCCGAGGTCGACGGGCTCCAGGCGGGCGCCTTCGCCGAAGGCCGTCGCGGTGCGGGGGTTGCTGAGGGCGCCGTCGGCCGTCGGCGGGTGGCCCAGCGCGGTGGCCTGGAGCGAGGCGGCGAGGGCGGTGAGCGGTGCGGTCTCGGGGGTTGTCGGTGCTGTCACAGCAGGGGTCTCCCGGTCATGGCGGGTGGGGCGGGGTGGCCGAGCAGGGCGAGGACGGTGGGGGCGATGTCGGCGAGCGTCCCGGATCGACGCAGGTGCGGTGCGGGCGCGGCGGTGTCGGCGGGGACCAGGACGGCGGGCACCGGGTTGAGGGTGTGTCCGCCGTAGGGGCGCGTGGTGCCGTCGGGGGCGGTCTTCATCATGGTCTCGGCGTTGCCGTGGTCGCCGACGAGCAGCACCCAGCGGCCGGCCCGGCGGGCGGCGCCGAGGATGCGGGCGACGGCGTCATCGGTGTGCTCGGCGGCCTTGACCGTGGCGTGGTAGTCACCGGTGTGGCCGACCACGTCGATGTTGGCGAGGTTGGCGATCACCAGGGCGACGTCCTCGCGGGCCGCGGCGGCGAGGACGGCGTCGGTGACCTCGTCGAGGTACATCTCGGGCCGGGCGCGGTAGTCGGTGGTGCCGGGGTGGCGGACCAGGACGCGTTCCTCGGTGCCGTGGACGGTGTGGCTGCGGCCGTTGATGTAGTAGCCGACGTGCTCGAACTTCTCGGCCTCGGCGATGCGGACGGAGCGCAGGCCGAGCCGTTCGAGTTCGTCGGCCAGGCCGCCGGAGGCGTCGGCCCGCCCGACCAGGGCCGGAATGGGGGTCTTGGTGTCGTACTGGGCGAGGCTCAGGGCGCTGACCCTGCGCCCGGTGGCGTCGAGGTAGGTGAGGAGGTGGTCGGCGAGTTGCTGGATGCGGTCGCTGCGGAAGTTCAGGAACAGCAGGGCGTCGCCCTCGCCGATGGGGCCCAGGGCCTTGCCGTGTTCGTCGGTGACCACGCTCGGGGTGACCCATTCGTCGCCGCGCGCGGACGCTTCGACGGCCTGCGCGGCAGCGCTCACCTGCGCGCCGTTGCCGTCCGCGATGGCCAGGGCGGCGACATCGGTCAGCTCGGTGTTGCCGGCCTTGTCCATCGCGTAGCCGCGGCCGGTCACAGTGGCGATCCGTCCGGCGCCGGCGTCGGCGGCCAGTTGCGCCAGCCGCTCCAGGTAGACAGTGGCGGTACCGTCGGGAACGTCCCGTCCGTCGGTGATGGCGTGGATGGCTACGGCCGCCAGCCGGTGGCGGGCGGCCACGGCGAGCGGAGCGGCGAGGTGTTCGAGGTCGGCGTGGATCTGGCCGTCGGAGCTGAGGCCGATCAGGTGCAGGGTTCCTCCGGAGGCGGCCAGCCGGCGGCAGGTCTCCTCCAGCAGTGGGTGGGTGGCGATGGCCCCGGAGTCGATCTGCTGCTGGACGAGCAGGCTGTCGTAGGGCAGCGGGCGGCCGGCGCCGATCACCATGTGGCCGATCTCGGAGTTGCCGACCGTGCCGGGCAGCAGGCCGACGGCCTCGCCGGAGGCCTCCAGGAAGGCGGCGGACTCTCCGGCGACCAGGGTATCGAGGACGGGCGTGCGGGCTGCGGCGAGCGCGTTGCCCTCGCCGGGCGGGGCATGGCCCCAGCCGTCGAGGACCAGCAGCACGCCGGAGGCGGGGGGCAGCGGGCGGGCGCTCACAGGGTGCTCAGTCCGGCCGGGTGGAGCAGGTCCAGGGTCCGCCAGAAAGCGGGGAAGGACTTGGCCACGCAGCCGGGGTCCTTGATGACGACGCCTTCGGTGCGCAGGCCCGCGATGGCGAAGCACATGGCGATGCGGTGGTCGTCGTAGGTGTCGATGACGGCGCCGTGCGGGGTTCCGCCGGTGATGTGCATGGCGTCGTCGAACTCCTCGACGTGGATACCCATTTTGCGCAGTTCGGTGGTGACGGCGGCGATGCGGTCGCACTCCTTGACGCGCAGGGAGGCGATGTTGGTGATGCGGGTGGTGCCCTCGGCGAAGGCCGCGACGACGGCGAGCGTCGGGACAACGTCCGGCATGGCCTCCATGTCGACGTCGATTGCGCGCAGCGGTCCGGCGGTCAGGGTGACGCTGTCAGCGGTGGTGGCGGTGGTGCAGCCCATCCGCTCCAGCACCTCCAGCAGGTGGACGTCGCCCTGGTGCGAGCCCGAGCCGATGCCGGGGATGGTGACGGTGCCGCCCAGCAGGGCCGCGGCCGCGAGGAAGTACGACATGCCCGAGGCGTCCGGCTCCACCACCACGCGCCCGCCGCGCGCCTGCTGGCCGGCCGGGACGGTGAAGCGCCGGTAGCCGTCGCGCTCGACGTCCACGCCGACGGAGGCCAGGGCGGCGAGCGTCATCTCCACGTACGGCTTGGACACCAGGTCGTCGCCGATGGTGATCTCGGTGTCCGCCTGGGCCCGCAGCGCGTTGATGATGAGGCTGGAGGTGAACTGGCTGGACACCGCCCCGCTGATCGTCGTCGCGCCGCCGCGGAACGGCCCGGTGACCCGGATCGGCGGCGAGCCGTTGCCGCGGACGGCGACCGCGTCCACGCCGAGCGCCGGAAGAGCCGCGAGCAGGTCGCCCATCGGGCGCTCCTGCATCCGGGCGTTGCCGGTGATGGTGGTGGTCCCGGTGGCGTGGGCGGCCATCGAGATCAGGAACCGCAGCGGCGTACCCGCGCCGCCCATGAACACCTCCTCGGCGGGGGCGGTCATCGGCCGGCCCGTGGGGGTGACGGTGATGGTGCTGTTCGCGTGGTCGACGGCGGTGCTCACGTGCCCGAACGCCTCGATCGCCTTGGCGAAGTAGAGGGTGTCGTCGGACAGCAGGGCGTTCTCGATGACGGTCTCCTGCCCGGACAGGGAGGCGATCGCCAGGTAGCGGTTGGTGTAGCTCTTGGATCCGAGGACCTTCACCTCCGCATCCAGGGAGCTGATGTGATTGATCGTCAGCTCGTTGGCTTTCAGGCGCGGGTCGGGGTTGGGGCTCATGGGTGGCTGGCCTTCCTGGGTGTGCGGCGCGGGGCGCCGGTTCATCGGCTCGGTGCGGGTACGGCGGTGAGCAGCGGGGCGAGCAGTTGCAGCGCGTCGGGCAGGACCCGGTAGTAGACCCAGGTCCCCCGGCGTTCGCCGTCGATCACTCCGGCGGTGCGCAGGATCTTCAGGTGGTGGCTGATGGTCGACTGGGCGACGGTGAAGGCGGCGGTCAGGTCGCAGACGCAGACCTCGCCGCCGCCCTCGGCCGCGATGAGCGCCACCAGCCGCAGTCGGATCGGGTCGGCGAGCGCCTTGAGCAGCGGGACCAGGGTGGCGATGTCCGCCTCGGTCAGGGGCCGCGCCTGGGCGGGCGGCTGGGCGCACGCCGCCCGGGGCGCGCAGGGTTCGCTCTCTGGTGCGGTCATCGCGGCCTCCGGGGTGGTGGGTCGGCGCGGGCGGGGGGGTCAGAACCGCCCGTGGCGCTTGGGGAAGTAGTCCTGCAGATCGCCCTCGCGGTGGATGTCGGTGGTCGCGCAGTGCAGACCGCCGCCGAAGGGCGCGACGTCCCAGAACGGGACGGGGATGACCTCGAATCCCAGCTTGACGAACTGATCGATCTGCGCGGTCTCACTGGCCTCGACGCAGACCGTCCGCGGGTCGAGGACGAGCACGTTGATGGACAGCCAGCGGCTGCAGGGCGACAGTGGCGGCGCGACGTCCTTGCTGGTCTGGGCTGCCTCGACCACCTCCCAGTCGTTGACCTTGAAGTACTGCAGCAGGTCCTCGTCGGCGGTGCGCTCGCCGCAGTGCAGGACGAGGCCGGGACGCAGCGGCACCCAGGTCGCGTCGATGTGCAGCGGGTGGGAGTTGCCGAACGTGACGGCGTGGACTCGGTGTTCGGGAAAGTGCTGGCGGATCCACCGGATGCCGGCCTGGTTGGTGACCAGTGACTGCTGCACGAACAGGTCGCGGCCGAAGCGGGCGATGTCGGCGGCGTCGAACAGGGGCTCGGCCTCGGTGAGCACGAGGTCGCCGCGGCGCACGCGGGCGACCTGCTCCTCGAAGGGCAGTGCCTCGTACTCGTCCCAGAAGCCGGCCTTGAAGGAAGCGTCGGTGAGCCGGGGCTTCGGTGCGGCCTCCCAGCGCATGGCCGGGTCGTCGCGGAAGTAACCCTCGATCAGGGGCCGGTAGGCGAGGTACTCGAACCACCGGCTGCGGTACGACATGGTCGCTTCCAGCAGCTCGGTGCCCACTGCGATCAGGACGTCGCGCACCGGCATGGATCCGAACATGCTGTCCTGCGACCACTCGGGCGTGGCGACCGCCTGCGTGAAGTCCAGCGGGGTCGGCCGGTCGACGCGGATCCCGCGCCCCTCCAGGATGCCGACGAAGTTGTCGAGCTGCTCGTTCGCCGCCGCGGTGAGCTCCTCGGGGAGCAGGCCGTAGGTGCCGCGCGGGTACCCCTCGTCGGGCCAGTCCCTGAAGATCGCCGGCTCCGGGGCCTGCACCATCGTGCCGTCGGCCCGGCCGACGATCACCTGCTTGAGCGGGTCCCACTCGTTCCACGCATTGATCTTCGTCATGTCTGAAACTCCCTCGGAAAAGGTGCGGCGTTTCGGAAAAAGGCATGGCGGAATACGGCGTGCAGAACATGTGCTGACGACCCCGGAAAGGGCAGGCCGGAGAAGGCCCGCGCCTGGCGCGGGCATGAAGGATCGGGCGGTGCGGGCGGCCTGCGCGGCTCGACAGGCGGCGGCGTGCACGTACGGGGCCTCCATAGCGGAGCCCTTGGATCGATGGATATTGAACTAGCGGCACCGCAGGCCACGCAAGGGAATGAATTGACGATCAGGCATCGGAAAGATGAACAGAGGAAAACTCATCCGGAATGTTCTGGTCCACTAATTCCCGGGTTTCGACGGTTTGCCTGGCGCGAGAGGAAGTCCGCCGGGAAGGCTGGGAATTCTGGTCATCCCGTGCCCGGGAGTGGAGCTCGACCAGGCGCTGGGATGGCCCCTTCACAGTCGGCGCCAGCCGAGGATCCGCGGTGGTTGCGTCCGTCCGGATGGCCTCCAGCGCCGGCGACTCCTCTTGGTTCGTCTGCGGGAACGGATTGCCGACACCTGCCGGCCCACTTCCTGGAGGAAACCGATGGCCATCCCCGCCCTGGACCACTCGACGACCCAGTACTCCCTCCCTCACGCCTACTGGATGGCGCAGGCCGCCGGACTTGCCACGCTGGACCGGGCCGGCATCGAGGAGAAGGCCCACGCCTGGGGCTTCGACGAGGTACGGCACTTCGAGTCCACGCACCGGATGCCGTTCCCGATCGAGGACACCCAGGCCTACACCATGGCCAGCGACCGCATGATCATCACCGGCTTCCGCGGCACGGAGGTCCTGAAAATCTACGACTGGCTCACCGACGTGAACACCCCGCCCGTCCCCGGCCCTGGGAACAAGGGCTTCGTCCACTACGGCTTCCACCAGGCCCTGCAGTCCGTCTACCCCCGGATCCGCGACACCGTCCAGGAACTACGCACCGACGGACAGAGCGTCTGGTTCACCGGCCACAGCCTCGGAGGCGCCCTCGCCATGCTGGCCGGCGCCCGCTGGTACTTCGAGGATCCCCGTCAACTCCCGGACGGCGTCTACACCTTCGGCCAGCCCCGGACCTGCGAACGCCTCCTCGCCGTCGCCCACAACGCGGCCTTCCGGAACCGCTGCTACCGCTTCGTCAACAACAACGACATCGTCCCCCAGCTCCCGCCCGAGCCGGCCTACACCCACGTCGACGCACTCCGCTACTTCGACGCCGATGGGAAGCTCCACGAGACCGCGCCGCTCGTCGCCGGATTGAAGGATCGGGTCAAGGGCTTCCGCCAGGACATGTTCGCCCCCGAGAGCGACACGATCAGGGACCACCACCTGCCCAACTACCTCGCAGCGTTCGAGAAGAACCTCGCCAGGACGAGCTGACCACAGGCCGCCCCGGCCCGGAGCCGGGGCGGCGACCGGACAGGGTGCTATCTCAGAGGGCGTTCGATAGGGGATTCCCCCCAACTGTCCGGCTTTTGATCACGCGGCGCGGACTCGGTTCCAGGATCTCGTGGCGGCCGGGTCCG